>PLEW01000038.1 GCA_003136555.1 Planctomycetota bacterium
CGCGCCATCTCGCCCCAGAAGCCGTCGGGGTCCGCGATCGAGCGCTCGTAGACCGAGCGGTACTCGGCCATGCTGGCGAAGTGGGCGCCTTGGCGCACCCGCTCGATGACGGGATACAGGGCCTTGAGGGCTGGCGTAGCGGCGTCGGACATGATCGCTCCTGGCGGTGAGCAGTGATAGCCGGTGAGTGCTGACNNCGACTTCCCGATCGATGCACCACGCGAAAGCCAGGAGTGTCGCACGTGGCATTCCCAGGCAGGAGCAGTAGGACGGGCGCATGAGCGCAGCATCGTGCCCCGGCGCAGCCGGCCGCGTCGTACCTGTCATCGACCGCAACCGCTGCGAGGCCAAGGCCGCCTGCGTGGCGGTCTGCCCATACCACGTCTTCGAGATCCAGCGACTCGCCCCCGAGCAGCGCGCCGGGCTCTCCTTGGTTGGACGCCTCAAGGCCTTCGTCCATGGCGGGAAGCAGGCGGTGGTGGTGCATGGCGACGATTGCCACGCCTGCGGGCTGTGCGTCCCGGCCTGCCCCGAAGGCGCCATCCGCCTGGAGCCGCAGAGCGCCGCCCCGCCCGCTTAAGCCCCACTGCGGGTTGCGCCGGACGCTGGCATCCCGCATGCTTGCGCCATCACCGCCCACCCCCCGAGGCTCCGATGCCCATCACGCTCCGTCTGCTCCTCCTCAGTGCGCTGCTCGGCTGCGCCAGCGCCGCCGACGCCGGCCGCCAAGTCCTGCACATCGTCTTCTTCACCTGGAAGGATGACGTCACCCCCGCCCAGGAAGCCGATATCGGAGCCAAGCTGGTGGCGCTCACGGGCAAGATCCCGGGCGTCATCTCGATCACCTTCGGCCACCAGAACAGCCCGGAAGCCTCCACCAAGGGCCACGGCTTCACCGCGGCGCTGAGCGTGACCTTCGCCAATGCCGCCGCCCGGGATGCCTACCTGCCGAACCCGAATCACCAGGCGGTGGTGACCGTGCTGAAGACCATGATCGCCGACCTCGCGGTGGTCGACTACGATCTCTGAATGACTGCGGCAGTCGGGGCGGCATCAAGCGGGGCGGACACCGTGCGCCACATCGCCACCTCATCGCAATCGAGGAAACGGTGGCAGCGCACGCACTCGCCCCACACCTTCTCGGGCAGGCGCGAGCGATCGACCCTGGTGAAGCCGAGCTTGGCGAAGAAGTCGACCTGATAGGTCAGGCAGAAGACCCTTTCCAGCCCCAGCTCGAGCGCGGCCCGGCAACAGGCCTCCACCAGCTGGCGGCCGACGCCCTGCCCGTGCACCGCCGCGGCGACCGCCAGCGCCTTCAGCTCGGCGATGCGGTCGGTGTCGATGTGCAGGGCTGCGCAGCCCACCAACCCACCGACCTCGGCCTCGACCACGACGAAATCCCGGATCGACTCGTAGAGCTCGCCCATCGAACGCGGCAGCAGCAGCTTGCGCTCGGCCCAATAGCCGATCAGGGCGTGCATCGCCGGCACATCCTGGAGGCGGGCCGCTCGGAAGGTCAGGGAAGGGGAGGCCGTTGGCATCGATGCCTGCAGGGGATGCGCCCGATCACGGACTGCGCCGTCCAGCGATCAGCGGAGGTTCAGTAGCGCTTGATCCCGCCCGGCTTGGGGGAGCCGCCCGCGGGCGTCTGGTTGGGCGGCGGCAGCGAGACCGACTTCTGCTGCGGGGTGTACTGGTCGAGGCGCTCGATGATCTTGCCCAGGCGCTGGCGCCGGACCTCCTTCGCCTCGATATCCGCCTTGCGCGCGCGCAGCTCCTGGATCTCCGCCTGCTCGCCCAGGTACTGGGCGAGGAAATCCGCCTCTGCGAGGTTGGTCAGGATCTCGGTCATCTCCGCTTCGATCTTGGCCAGTTCATCGGCATAGCGCTGGCGGAAGCGCTTCATGGCGGCGATCTTCTGGCCATCGCTCAGCGTCACCGTGAGTGGTGTCAGTGGCATAGGCGTCCAGACTACCTCGACCCCGCCGCCGCCACAAGGTGCGAGGCGCTCGGCTGTCCCCTCAGGCGCGGAATCCGCCTGGCACACCCTTCACCACCACGCTGACAGCGTTGTGCGGATGCAGGCTCTCGATATGGGTCGCCTCGACCCGGTAGTCGACCAGCCGCGCGTCCTCATCGAGGGTGTTCTTCAGCCTCCGGCCGGCGTCCTCGCAGAACATCAGGTTGGCGCCGTTGAGGCGCGCGAACTCGCGCTCGTCCTCGCGCTTGACCGCCGCCTGCACCGGCGTCTTGAGGGTGTTCTCGACCAGATCGATCAGTTCGACGAAGGTCGGAGTCTGCTCTGGATCGCCGACCTCGACATCGAGGTGGGCGTAGCTGCGCTGGCTATGCGGCGTGGCGAGGATCGAGGTCTCCTCGCCCAGCCAGGCCGCGACCTCCTCATTGCTGACCACTACCTGGGCGGCGAAGTCCTTGCGGAACTTGTCCTGGATGAGCTGGCGTGCCAGGGCTGCTGAGCACGGGCAGGTGCTGGAGTAGGCGACCCGCACGCCGAGCCGGAAGCGGCAATGGCCGGCACGCATCTCGCCAGCGATGCTCACCGGGTAGGAGCGCCAGGAGAAGTTGTCGCTCACCAGCGCAGCGCGCTTGACCAGGAGATCGAAATCGAGGCGGACGAAGCTCGAGCGGCTGAGTCCGGCATGCGAGTTGACGAAGGCGCTCAGGAGGCGCTTGATCAGCGGGAGGTTGAGCTCCTCGTTGGCCAAGAGCGACTGCAGCGACAGGAACAGGCGCGACATGTGGATGCCCCGCGCCTGGGGATCGTCCAGGCTGACATAGGCCTCGGCCTTGGCGGGCGCCAAGTAGAGCATGCCGTCATCGTCACGCAGGCGGACCGGCACCTCGATCTGGTTCATGCCGACCTTGTCGAGCGTCCCGACGGCATCCATGCGGCTCGATCGGGCGATATCCGGTATCGCCGATCCTGCACGCATTGATCCACCGACGACATCGTCAAAGGACATACATAACCCCGCGGCTGCATAGAGTGCTGGATATCGGCCGATGGACAAGTCCAATTACCCGCTCGCTTGACGCCGTACCGGGTGCCGCCGAGCAGCTTGCGGAGCCGGCCAGCGGGCTCTGGTTGCCGAGCCGCCGGCACCTCAGAGCATGCCTGGCGTGGCCGACCTCGATCTCCTCCTGGCTTCGACGTCACGCTACCGCCGGGAGCTGCTCGCCCGCCTGGGCATCCCCTTCCGCACCCGCCCGCCGGCCTGCGACGAGGAGGCGCTCAAGGNNAGCTCGGAGCTGCTGGCCATGGCAAAGGCCCGCAGCCTGGAAGCCGCCGAACCACAGGCCACCATCATCGGCAGCGACCAGGTCGCCGCGCTCCAGGATGGCGACACCTGGCTCATCCTCGGCAAGCCCGGCACCGCCGTGGCGGCCACCGACCAGCTCGAGCGCCTGAATGGGCGCACGCACCTGCTGTTCACCGCGATGGCGGTTCTCCACCGCGGCTCGGTGCATGCGCATACCGACATCACCACGCTGACCATGCGTCGGCTCGGACGTGAGCAGCTTGCACGCTATGTCGAGGCCGACCAGCCGCTCGACTGCGCCGGGGCCTA
>PLEW01000168.1 GCA_003136555.1 Planctomycetota bacterium
GGGACGAGGGCACAGACGTAGGCCATGGGCATCCAGTCGGTTGCGGGCACCCAGCGCGCAGGCAGGGCAGGGAGGTGTGATACCTATGGGGGAGTCTACCTGAATTTCATCAGCACGGCAAATGCGATCGGGGAGGGTGTGCGAGACCGCCCTTGGCACGCTTCATGCATAGGAGTCCAGTTACGGTGCGTACCCTCCTGCTGCTGTGGATTTTCTCAACGTGCATCGCTCGCGCTGCCGAGCCGGTGGTCCCTGGTTCGTGGACAGGTCCCTGGATGGTGCAGCGCGACGATGGCATGCGGCAGATCGCCATCGCCTATGCGCCCGGTGCCCCAGGAAATCCGCAGGTGCGGCTGCGCGCTGCGACCGGCGAGCTGCTGGCGGTGACCGCCACCTGGCATGTCCAGACGCGGCGCAGCCTTCACGGGTGGAACATCCTCGACCTGCGCATCGCCGAGGACGCCTGCCCGCCCGGGCAGTACCAGCTGCAGGTCGGCGCGAGCAGCTTCGACCTGGTGATCCCCGCCGGCCCGGGCGCAGGCCAGCCTGCCCGCGTCGCGGTGGTGGGGGCGATGAACTACCCCAGCCGCCTGGACATGGCCCGGCTCGCCGAGGCCTTGCATGGACCGATCCAGGTCGCCATCGGCCTGGGTCCGCATCTGGCCGGTCTGATCGGCACCGGCGGCTGGGAAGACGCGATCCCGATCCTGTTCCTGGGTACCGGCGGGCCGGATGGCGATGACCCGGAGGCGGCCCAGCTGGGTGGCATGATCGGGGATGCGCGCTCGTGCTGGCCGCACGGCGCCCATGTCGGTGCGCTCGGGCTGCCCTGCGCCGATGCCGCCCAGGCCGGGCATGCGATCGCCGAGGACCTCTCCATCTGGCAGGTGTTCGTCGAGCCGCATGCCAGCTGGAACCCCTCGCTGCGCGCGCGCGCAGACTCCCAGCCCCTCGATGCCCTGCCCATCCTCACCCTCTGCCAGCACATGCATGTGCCGGCCATCATCGCCGGTGCCGATGGCGCGGGCTTCGTCTCGGAACCCCTGTCGATCGACCATGGCAAGCTGGTGATCGGCCCTGGCGGCACGCGCTACCTGGGGGCCACGCCATCGGGCGACGGCCTGGCGCGCATCCCCGAGCCGATCGCCGTGGCGGTCGAGCGCCCGGCGCTCATCGGCATGGTCGCCGATGCCGCCTGCCTCACGCTGGTGGTCAGCGCCCAGGATGGCCTGCCCCCCATGCGCCTGACCTATCTGCACAGCGACGATCCGGCGGTTCACCTGGGCGCCGGCTGGGGCGGGGGTGATGCCGAGGCCTTGAAGAAGGCCTGGCTGGCCGCCGATGCGCAGTCGGCCCAGGCGCTCGACGACCTCGGCTGGCTGGCGGGACCGCTGCTCTCCGGCATCCATTTCGGCGATCAGGAGACCGCCACCCTGCTGGCGGCCGCCGCCCAGGATCCGTCATCGATGCGCCTGCTGCAGCGCCTCACCGGCATCCCGGCGATCGCCCTCGGCAGCCTGCAGAGCCGCGCTGACAGCCTGCCGCCGCTGCTGCTGCGCGACCTGGTGCTGCGCAGGCTGGGACTGGAGCAGGATGTCGACACCGAGCTGAGACCGGCGGCCGCGGCGAGCAGCGATGCCAACCTGCTGCGCGCGCTGCTGCGCGCCTATGAGCGAAGCCCCAGCCAGGACCTCTCGCGCCTGCTGATGCGGCGCGTCGCCTTGCAGGCCTCGGGCGCCCTGCCGCTGGAGCAGGACGCCTACACCGAGCACCGTCTGCTCTGCGCACTGTTCGACTCCACCACCATCAGCCCGACACCCCTGCGCCCGCTGGCCAAGGCGCTGCGGCCGCGCCTCGACCCCCTGGGCCGGGGGCCGGTCGAGCGCTTCATCGCCCGCCACGGGGAGGAGCGCGCCCCCTGATCGTCAGCCCAGGACGCGGATGCCCCTGGCCACCGCCCCGGACGGCATATGCTCCCGCCCCTGCGGAGCACTCATGGGATTCAATTGCGGAATCGTCGGCCTTCCCAACGTCGGTAAGAGCACCATCTTCAACGCCCTGACCCAGACGCAGGCCGCCCAGGCGGCGAACTACCCCTTCTGCACCATCGAGCCGAACACCGGCATGGTCACCGTCCCTGACGCGCGGTTGTGGGTGCTCAAGGACATCGCCAAGACCTCGGTGGTCATCCCGACGCGCATCGAGCTGGTGGACATCGCCGGGCTGGTCAAGGGTGCCGCCGCCGGTGAAGGCAAGGGCAACGCCTTCCTCTCAGCGATCAAGGGCGTGGATGCCATCCTGCACGTGGTGCGCTGCTTCGACGATCCCGAGGTGATCCATGTCGACGGCTCGGTCGACCCGGTGCGCGACATCGAGGTCATCGACCTCGAGCTCATCCTCAAGGACGAAGAGACGGTCAAGGCCAAGCTCGATCGCGCGGCCAAGAAGAAGACCCTCGACAAGGAGCTGGCCGCCTGCATCCCGACCCTCGAGAAGGTGCTCGCGGGCTTCACCAGGCTGCAGCCGGCCAGGGCGCTCGATCTCAGCGACGAGGAGAAGCACCACATCGCCGACTGCCAGCTGATCACCGCCAAGCCGATGCTCTTCGTCTGCAATATCCTCGAGGGCGACATCCGCGCCGGCGGCAACCACCACAGCCGTGCCGTCGCCGCGCACGCGGCGACGGTCGGCTCGCGCGCCATCCTGATCTCGGGCAAGATCGAGGAGGAGCTCTGCCAGCTGCCTGCCGATGAGAAGCGCTCGTTCATGGACGACCTGGGCATGGCCCAGCCCGGGGTCGACAGCCTGGTGCGCGCCGGCTACGAGCTGCTCGGCCTGGCGACCTACTTCACCGCCGGGGTCAAGGAGGTGCGCGCCTGGCAGATCGAGAAGGGCTGGAAGGCGCCGCGGGCCGCGGCCGTCATCCATACCGATTTCGAGAAGGGCTTCATCCGCGCCGAGGTGGCGTCCTATGACGACTACGTCGCCTTCAAGGGCGAGAAGGGCTGCAAGGAGGTCGGCAAGCTGCGCGCCGAGGGCAAGGACTACCTGGTCCAGGATGGCGATGTCATGCACTTCCTGTTCGCCAAGTGAGCTGGCAGCCGCAGCCATGCAATGCGCGATGCGCGATGCGCAGGAGAGCGTGACGCCATGAATGACCGGGATGAGCTCATGGCCATGAGCGGCGACATCGCCAAGCTCGCCCAGAGCGGCAGCTTCAATCCCTTCTCCCTGCTCGCCGGCGAGAACCGCTTCCACTCGCTCTTCCTCGCCCCGTTCTCGCCCGCGCTGGCCCAGGCCATCGCCCGCTTCCGTGCCGACGGAACCGGACCGTTGGAGGAGGTGGTGCGGGTGTTCCAGGCCAAGGGCGCCTCGCCCGCCGACGCACTGCAGCAGGCCCGCCAGATGTTTGCCGCCGCCCAGGCCATGCTGGTGGTGGTGATGGCCGGCGACCATGGCCTCTCGACCATCCCGCAGCTGTTCTTCGGCCAGCTCGACGAGTCTTTCTGCGCCCAAGCCGTTTCAGCCTGCGGCGAGGGCTTCCCTGCCGCCGCGGCGGTGGCGGGGGGCCTGACCCAGCTGCGTACCCGGGCGGCAGGCGGCGCGGCCTGGCCGGCCCTGGTCGCCGGTCCGGCCAGCGAGCGCGGCATCGCCGGCTACTGGGACGAGATCGGACGCCTGCTCATCCACGGCCTCGACGGCGGGCTGATGCCGGGCAGCTCCAAGGACCGGCTGCGCGACCTGGCTTGGTGGGCGGCGTCAGCGCGCACCGCCCTGCCCGGGGCGCTGCCGCAGGCGAGCGCGACGCAGGTGGTGCGGCTGCAGCTCATCGCCGGTGAGGAGGTGGCCGCCGCCAAGCGCCTGGAGGGCCTGGTCGCACCCGATGCCGATGCCGATCTGCTGGTCGAGCTGGCGGTCCAGCTCGCCGACGCCGCGCTCGAGCGGCAGGATCCGCTGCCGGCGCTGGAGGTCCTGGGCAGGCTCTGCGAGCGCCTGGAGGCGCTGCACGGCAGCATCTACGAGTTGCGCCTGGCCTGCCTGCGCCTGCTGGCCGGTGCCGGCAGCCCGGCTCCCGCGCTGTTGGCGGGCGCGGCGGCGCTGTTCGCCGCCAACCGCAAATCGGCGCGCCAGGACCTGGCACGGGAGCCCATCTGGCGGGTGGTGGTGCGCCAGCCCGGGGTGCTGCTCGACACCACTCAGGCCGCCGCGGTGGTCGGCCGCAGCACCACCTTCCTGGCCAAGCGCCTGGAGAACCGCACCATCCCGTACCACCGCACCAATGACGGCGTACAGGGCGAGCAGATCCGCGTGCCCGAGCAGGCCCTGGTGGCCTGGAAGGCGGTCATTGATGAGTACAAGCTGCTCGACTGACGGGCGCGAGAGCCAGCAGTTGGTCGGAGCCGCGACAGCGCTAGTCTGGAGCCGATGAATCCCTTCCGCGCCCGTTGGCCCGACCGTGCCGGTTTCATCCTCTCGATCGTCGGTGTCAGCATGGGCATGGGCGTGGTGCACCAGCAGCCCTATGCCATCAATGGCGTGGAGCTGCTGGTCTGGCTGATCGCGCTGGTCTCCCTGGTGATCCCTGCGCTGGTGCTTGAGTTGGCCATCGGGGTGATCTTCCAGGGCGCGCTGAACGAGAGCCTGCGCAAGAGCAACAAGCGCCTGGAGGTGATCGGCTGGGTCAGCGCCGGTGTGGCATTCCTGGCGCTGGTGGCGGCCGGTGCGGTGGTCGGCGATCTCGGCGTGTCGGGCTATGAGAGCCTGCTGGCGACGCTGTCCGACCAGCCGCTGCCTTGGGGCGTCCAGCCCGGCGTCCAGACGCCCGCGCATCATACCGTCGGCTCGATCCTGGTCGCAGTCTCGGCGGTGATGGCCTTCATCAATCTGCGCCTCTGGCGCGGGGCGCCGAGCATCTCCCGGACCGCGCGCATCGCGGTGCCGGCCGGGGTGATCGCCTTGATCACCCTGATCCTGGCGCTGTCCACCCGCTCGGGCGCGCTCGATGGCATGGCGCGCTGGCTCGCCCCCGGCCCGGAGGGTTGGGGATCGCTCGTCAGCCTGCACACCTGGGGGCATGCCTATGCCTATGCTCTGTCGACCTGGATGCTCGGCCTGGGCGTCTACACCGCCTTCGGCAGCTACCTCAACCGCAGCAGCGATGTGACCGGCATCACCGGGGTGGCGGTGATGGCCTCGGGGCTCTGCCAGCTGCTGCTGATGCTCGCGATATTCATCGCCAGCGGCCTGCCCGGCGCCGCCAATGTCGCGCCCAGCCCAGGGATAACCATCGCGGTGGTGCCGACCGCCATCGCCGCGGTCGCCGCTCCCCCCTGGCTGCGCGGGGTGCTGGCCAGCGTGTGGTTCGCCGCCCTGCTCGCCTTCGCCATGCCGGCGCTGCTGGCGCTGGCCGAGGCGGTGGTGGCTCCGATGGTGGACAAGTTCCGCGTCCCGCGCGAGCGCGTGGTGGCATGGGTGTGCCTGGCGGCCTACTTCTGCGCCGCCCTGGTCGCGGTGCAGCACGGCCATGCCTGGCAGGTCGGCGGCGACGCCGCGCTGCTGGCCTGCGCCGCGGTCCTGACCGCGATCCTCGGCCTATCGACCTGGTGGCGCGTCGATGTCGATGCGCTGCAGCGCCACCTCAACGCCTACTCGGCCTTCCGCGTCGGGCTGGGCTGGCGAATCTTCGTCGGCGCGCTGGTGCCCATCGGTGCGGTGGCGGTGATGGTCGACCAGGCGGTCGGGCGGCTGGCCGCCTCTACCCCGGCGCCGTCCACGCCGCTCGGCGGATTGCATGTCCTGGGCGCCTGCACCATCCTGGTCGGGCTGATCGTGGTCGCCTGGGTGATCTCTCGCCTGCCCGGGAGGGGCGCATGAAGCCCAGGAGCGCGGCGCTGCTCGGCCAGGCTGCCATCGTGGTGGCGCTAGGGCTGACGATGCTCTCGGCAGCGCGCGACCAGGCGCGCAGCAACGCCCTGACCTCCTTCCGCCACTACCGCCCGGACTGGGAGGAGTCGTGGCGCACCCCGGTCGAGCAGCTCGCCGCCGTCACCCTCGCCCGGCAGCTCCCACATCCCGAGCAGGATCCCGAGCTGGTCGAGGCTGCCCTATCGGTGATGCGCCGCAGCCTGAGCTGGTACATGAAGGCGCCCAGGCTTGCGCAGATGCTCAGGGAGGGGATCGAGCTGCGCATCGCCCACGGCGAGGTCAATGGCGATGCCCTGCATACCGCCTTCGACATGCTCGAGTTCGCCGAATCTGATGAGGTGGATACCTACCGTGGGCGCATCGCCTCGCTGGCTGGGGACCGCAATGCCGCCGCCGCCGCCCTCGCCGAGGCAGCCTCCAAGCTCCAGTCCCTGCTGGGCATGCCGGGGGACGATCAGGCGGTGGCGCGCCTGGGACTGGCCTGGCGCGACCTCCTGGCAGTGCACCAGGGACGGACGATGAACTGGCTCGCCCGCCAGCTGCCGGTGATCGCCGCCGCCGAGCGCGAGGCGACCGAGGCGATGGTCGCGCAGGTGCGCGCCCTGCTCGAGCCCTATCTGGGCAAGGCCCCCGGCGGCTATGGCGAGACCCTGCCGGACGAAGCCATGCTGGCGGTGCTCGAACGCCAGTCGGTCGATATCAACCGCACCCAGCCGCGGCGGCAGGAGAGCCTACGCCAGGCACGCCTGGTGCTCGCCGAATGCGCGCCGCACTACCATTTCGAGCCGGTCATCGATGCCGCCTGCACCATCGCCCTGCGCTACCACGCCATACCGTCCGGCGGCCTGCTCATCGTGCTGAGCGTGTGCACCGCGCTCATCGTCGGGCTGTGGTACGCCATCACCCGCCTGTTCCGCGGACCCATGCCGGTCGATGTCAATGCCGAGACCATGGAGAATGTCGAGCCGATCGATCTCGACACCGATGCCGAGACCAAGAGCCGCTCCTCAGGGTCGATCACCGATATCGGCTAGCGCGGGGCCTCAGCCGTAGCGCACCCAGGCGCCCGCCTCGAGCACCTCGTGGGGGCGGTAGCGCGCCTTGTAGTCCATCTTCGCGCACCCCCGCACGAGGAAGCCGAGGTAGAGCCAGCGAGCCGCCGTTGCGCGGCAGTGGGCGAGCTCGCTGAGCACCATGAATGTTCCCAGCGAACGGCGGGGGCAGTCGGGGTCGTAATAGCAGTAGACCGAGGACAGGGCATCGCCGACCTGGTCGCAGACGCTGACCGCCAGCAGCCGGCCTTGGCGGTCGCGGGCGTGCAGTTCGCCGCCGGGGATGCCGCCATCCTCGACCAGGAAGGCGGCCGGATCCTCGTCGATGCTGCGCTGATGGATGCCCAGCTGGTAGCGCGTGAACAGCGTCAGCCGTTCGTCGTCCAGGCCGCGCGGCTGCCACTGGACGACGAGATCGCGGTTGCGCTTGGCCGAGCGGCGCTGGTCGTCGCGCGGGCGGAAGGCCTGGACGTCCACGCGGATGGGCTGGCAGGCCTCGCACCCCGGACACATCGGCCGGTAGAGATGGCCGCCGGAGCGGCGGAAGCGGCTATCCATCAGGGCGCGGTAGCGGATCGCCTGCTGCATGTGGTCGAGCGGATGGAAGGCGTGGAATTCGCGATCGGGCAGGTAGGGGCAGGGGCCGCAATGGTAGACGATTCCACGCATGGGGATGCCGCTCAGGGTCGTCGGAGGCTGCAGCTGCGCATCCCGGTCATCGCCCGGCCCTCATGCCGGACGCACGGTGCGTGCGGGGCTGCGCGGAGACGGCATCGCTGCCCCCGGGCCGTCAGGCCGGCTCCGCAGGCGAGCCGCCGGGCATGCGCACGGCACCGGCCATCACCGCCTCGGCGAAGTAGCTCGAGCGCACGTAGGGACCGCTGGCCACGTACTTGAGGCCGGCTTCCTGGCCCCAGCGCTCATAGAGCGCGAACTGCTCGGGGGTGACGAAGCGGATGATATCATGGTGCTCGACGCTCGGACGCAGGTATTGGCCGATGGTCATGATGTCGACCTGATGGGCGACCAGGTCGGCCATCACCTGCCGCACCTCGGTATCGGTCTCGCCCAGCCCGACCATGATGCCCGATTTGGTCAGCACCTCCGGCTGGGACTGCTTCACCGAGGCCAGCAGCGCGAGCGACCGCGCATAGCGCGCCTGCGGACGCACCGTCGGGTAGAGGCGCGGGATGGTCTCGAGGTTGTGATTGTAGACATCGGGACGGGCCCCGGCCACCGCGGCGATGGCGTCGGCCTTGCCGCAGAAGTCGGGGGTGAGGACCTCGACCAGGATGCCCGGATTGGCCGCGCGCACGGCGCTGATGGTGGCGACGAAGTGGGCGGCGCCGCCATCGGGCAGGTCGTCGCGATTGACCGAGGTGATGACGACGAAGCGCAGGCCCAGCTCCTTGACCGCCGCGGCCAGCCGGCCCGGTTCGCTCGCATCCAGCTTGGCCGGGGTCTTGCTCCAGGCGACATCGCAGAAGGTGCAGGTCCTGGTGCAGGCGTCGCCCATCAGCATGAACGTCGCGGCGCGCTTCGACCAGCATTCCTGGCGGTTGGGGCAGGTCGCCTCCTCGCACACCGTTACCAGCCCGTGCTTGCGCACGATGGCATTGGTTGCCGCGCTCTCGCCGCTGGCTGGCAGGCTGCGCTTGAACCACGCCGGCAGTCGCTGGCGATCGGGGCTGATGGGGACGATGGGCATGCGCTCTCGTGCGGAAAGGGGGGCGGCTGACGGCGCCCATGATGACAACCCTGGGTTGGGCGACAATCGCCGAGCGCGGCGGGCCTGACGCGCTGGCCGTCCGGCGGCAGCCCGCTCGGTGGCATGCGCCTCGGCCCAGGCCGGGCTTGCGTATCTCGCCCCCGGCGCTGCAATGCCGGGATGCTGCGAGACGAGGCTGACATCATGATCCGTTCTGGGAATGGCGGACGGGGGGCAGCCACCTTCTACCGTGAGAAGTTCATCGCCGAGGGCGGGCCCGACGGCGGCGACGGGGGTACTGGCGGGGATGTCATCTTCATCGCCAGCCCGCACCTCAACACCCTGTCCGCCTTCGCCCGGCGCCGCCATTGGTATGCACCGCATGGCCAGCCCGGCAGCGGCAAGCAATGCTTCGGCAAGGACGGGGAGGACCTGGTGATCACCGTGCCGTGCGGGACCATCATCCGCCTGCGCGAGACCTCCGAGATCATCGCCGACCTCACCGAGCCAGACCAGCGCGTGGTGGTCGCGGCCGGCGGCAGGGGCGGCAAGGGCAATGTGCGCTTCAAGAGTTCGACCAACCAGACGCCAAGGCAGTTCGGACCCGGCGAGCGGGGCGTCGAAATGGCGCTCAAGCTCGAACTCAAGCTGATCGCCGACGTCGGCATCATCGGCTTCCCCAATGCCGGCAAATCGACACTGCTGTCGCGGCTGTCGATGGCGCGGCCGAAGATCGCCGCCTACCCGTTCACCACCCTCGAACCCCAGCTGGGGGTCATCGAGCGCGTCGACCGCACCCTGGTCCTGGCCGACATCCCCGGCCTGATCGAAGGGGCATCCGCCGGCAAGGGCCTGGGGCATCAGTTCCTGCGTCATGTCGAGCGCTGCCCGATGCTGGTGCACCTGGTCGACGGCTCCGAGGGCGATGCCGAGGAGCTCAAGACCCGCATCGCGGTGCTCAACCGTGAACTCGAGCGCTTCAGCACGCTGCTGAGCGGCAAGCCGCAGCTGATCGTGCTCAACAAGGTCGATGCCCGTCCCGAGCTCGGCGACATCGCCTCCGCCCTGGCCGCCGACCTCGGCCAGGAGGTACTGGTCATCTCGGGGGTATCCGGCCAAGGCCTGCCGGAACTGGAAAACCGCCTGCTCCACCTAGTATCGCCCTCCGGGAGCCGGGCATGAACATCAGGGAAGTGCTGCGCGCGATGGTCCAGCTGCGATCCAGCGACCTCTTCCTCAAGGTCGGCGGCCCGCCGCGGGTGCGCGTCGATGGCACCGTGCGCCAGCTCGGCAACACTGCGTTGACCAAGGAGGACATGAAGGACGCCTTCCTCCTGCTGGTCGACGAGCACAGCCGTGAAGCGTTCAAGAAGTCCCACGAATGCGATACCGCCTTCGAGGAGGAGGGACTTGGCCGCTTCCGCGTCAATGCCTTCATGCAGCGCGGCAACATCGGCTTCGTGCTGCGCCATGTGCGCAGCGACATCCCCGAATTCAAGGACCTCGGCCTGCCGGTCGAGGTCTTCGAGCGCCTATCGATGCTGCGGCGCGGCCTGGTGCTGGTGACCGGCGTCACCGGTTCCGGCAAGAGCACCACGCTGGCGTCGATGATCGAGTACATGAACCGCACCACCAGCCGGCATATCATCACCATCGAGGATCCGATCGAGTACAGCTACGTCGATGACCGCTGCGTGATCAACCAGCGCGAGGTCGGCATCGACACCCGCGATTTCAAGACCGCGCTGCGCAATGCCATGCGCGAGGCGCCCGACGTCATCCTGATCGGCGAGATGCGCGATATCGAGACCGTCCAGGCGGCCATCGATGCCGCCGAGACCGGCCACATGGTGCTCTCCACCCTGCATACCATCAATGCGCAGCAGACCATGGAGCGCATCATCAACTTCTTCCCGCCGTACCAGCACAACCTGGTGCGCATGCAGCTGTCGATGGTGTTCCAGGGCGTCATCAGCCAGCGCCTGGTGCCGCGCAAGGAGAAGGGCGGCCGCGTGCCCGGCCTGGAGATCATGATCGCCACCCCGACGATCAAATCGCTGATCGAGGAGGGCCGCACCCCGGAGCTCTACGCCGCCATCCGCGATTCAGAGCATTTCGGCTGCGTGACCTTCAACCAGAGCCTGTTCAAGCTCTACGAAAAGGGCGACATCACGCGCGAGGACGCCCTCGCCACCTCGGACAATCCCGATGAGATGGAGATGCTCTTCCGCGGCATCCAGCGCGGGTCATCGACCTCGCTGATGCCATCGATGGGCAAGCGCTGAGGCGCGCCAGCCGCCCACGCGCAGGTGCGGCCCTGGAGAGCGCGTCAGCTGCGCGCCAGTATTCCCACCATGTTCCCCAGCAGGCGCCCGGCAACCTGGCGATGGCGCCCCTCATAGCGCGCTGAGTCGCTCAGCACACGTTCATGCCCGCCCGCTCCCAGGGCATCGGCGACATACTCGGCATCCTGGCGCAGCCAGTCGCGGATGGTCGGCACGTCGACCTCGCAATGGAACTGCAGGCCGATCTGCCTGCCCGGGCGGCCGCGGTGGTTGAGGCGGAAGGCCTGGTTGCGGCAGCGCTCGCTCGAGGCAAGGAGCGTCGCGCCTTCCGGCAGGTCGAAGGTGTCGCCATGCCAATGCAGCATGACCTCGCTCCTGGGCATGCCGGCGAGCTCGGGATGGCGGGCGACGCCATGGAAGGCGACGCTGTCCCAGCCGACCTCGCGCACCCAGGTCCCGCCCTGCATGTTGCGATGCACGCGTCCACCTGCGGCATGGGCGAGCAGCTGGGCTCCCAGGCAGATGCCGAGCACCGGCTGGTTGGCGGCGATCGCCCGCCGCAACAGGACGATCTCCCCCGCGAGGAAGGGATGGCGGATCATGTCCGCCTCGTTGACGCCCATCGGTCCACCCATCACCACCAGGATCTCATCCTCGCCGAGCTCCTCCGGCACCGCCATGCTGGCATGCAGGTGGCGGACCTCGACCGCGTAGCCGGCGATAGCCAGGGCATCGGCGATGCGGCCAGGACCTTCAGCGGGCACATGTTGCAGGACCAGAGCGCGCGGCATGGCCGGGATCATGGGCGAAAGCACGGAGCGGCAAGTCCAGCGCGGGGGCAGGCCCTACAATGCGCGCTGCGCGCAGCCATCGGGCGGCCTCCTGCTCACACCACCGAGGCCATCGCCGCCCCGTCGACGTAGATGGTGGTGCCGCTGATGTAGCTGGCCCAGGCGCTGCCGAGAAATGCCACCACCGCGCCGAATTCCTCCGGCCGGCCGAAGCGCCCGAGCGGGATGCGGGCGATCATCTCGGCGCGCACCTGCTCCGGCGGCTTCACCATGCGCTGGCTGTTGGCTGCGATCAGCTCATCGATGCGCTCGGTGCCGACGATGCCGGGCGCAATGCAGTTGACCGTGATGCCCTCGGGCCCGAGCTCTTTGGACAGGGTCTTGGTCCAGCCATGGATGGCCGGGCGCAGGCTGTTGGAGAGCATCATGTTGTAGAGCGGCTCACGTGCGCCCGCCGAGGTCACGGTGATGATGCGCCCGCCGCCCTTGTGGCTGCGGATCAGCGGCAGGATTGCCTTGGTCGTGCGCACCACATTGAGCAGCACCAGGTTGGTGGCGGCGACGAAGGCCTGCTCATCGAGGGCATCGAAGGTCCCCGGCGGCGGGCCGCCGCCATTGTTGACCAGCACATCGACGCGACCGTAGACGCTGGCGACCTCGGCGGCGAAGGCCGCGATGTCCTCGGCCCGGGTCACATCCACCGCCCGGTGCAGCACCCGCGCACCGGTCTCGGCACTGATCGCCTTGGCGGTCGCGGCGATGCGCTCGGCCGAACGGCTGGCGATGGCGAGGTGCGCGCCCTCGCGCGCGAGCTGCAGAGCGGAGGCGCGGCCCAGTCCGCGGCTCGAGGCCATCACCACCGCCACCTTGCCGGTCAATCCCATGTCCATCTGCGATCCTCCGCCGCTGTTTGAGCATGCCTTCGCCCCGGGTCAAGCCGGGACGGCGGCGGTGGAACGCAGCCGCCTTTTGCCCTCCCGCCGGCCGGCCAGGGCTCTAGCATCCATGCATGCCCATGGCCATCTCGACCCCGCTCTTCGCCAGCCATGCCCGCCGCTGGCAGGACAACCGCTACGTCTATCCGGTGGTCAGCAGGAGATCGCACGGGCTGTCGATCGGGGTCAACCTCAACCCCGACAAGGCCTGCAATTTCGATTGCGTCTATTGCAGCGTCGACCGCACCCCAGGCGAGCCCCGGGATGGGGCCGAGGTCGATCTGGGCATCCTGCGCGCCGAGCTCGACCAGCTGCTCGGCCTGGCCGCCAGCGGTGCGATCTGGAGCGTGCCGCCCTTCGACCGGACGCCGGTACCGCTGCGCCGGCTCAATGATGTCGCCTTCAGCGGCGATGGCGAACCGACCGCCAGCCGCGCGCTGCTGCCTGCCTGCCATCTGGTCGCCGAGCTGATCCGCTGGCATGGACTGCAGGGCACCAAGATCGTGCTGATCACCAATGCCACCCTGCTCGATCGGCCGCAGGTGGTCGACGCCCTCGCCTTCCTCGATGGCACGGACGGGGAGATCTGGGCCAAGCTCGATGCCGGCACCGAGGGCTACTACCAGCAGGTCGACCGCACCAAGGTGCTGCTGGCGACGGTGCTGGCCAATCTGGCCATGACCGGGCGCCGTCGCGCCATCGTGATCCAGTCGCTCTTCCTCTGCCTCGATGGCGAGCCGCCCTCGGCGGCGGAGCTGCACGCATATGTGGAACGCCTGCGCGCACTGATCGCCGGTGGCTGTCGCATCAAGCTGGTGCAGATCTATACCGTCGCCCGCCCACCGGCGGAATCCACCGTCACCCCGGTGGCCGATGCGCTGCTTGACCGGCTGTGCCAGGAGGTGCGTGGCCTGGGTCTGGCGGCCGAGGCCGCCTATGCGCCGCGCTGAGGTGCGGAGGGCGCCTGCCCGGCGTGCAGCCCCGCCGTGGCGGGGTGCTGCTGCGCCGGAGTGGGCTGCGCTGGAGTGGGCTGCGCTGGAGTGGGCTGCGCTGGAGCGGGCTGCGCTGGAGTGGGCGCCTTCGCCCTGGTCGCTGGGCAGTGCTCGCAGCCGCAGCGCTTGCCGGTGCCGCGCAGCAGGCGCCAGGCGCGTCGGCCCATCACCAGGGCGCAGGCGGCGACCAGGGCGATGACGATGAGGTTCTGCAGCAGGGGATTCATGGGGGGGCTCAGCCGAGGAGACGTATTCCGACCTGATAGGTTACCAGCGAACCGAGGTAGGCGAGGGCATTCATGTAGGCCAGCTGGAAGACCGGCCAGCGCCAGCCGCCGGTCTCGCGGCGCACCACCGCGAAGGTGCTGATGCATTGCATCGCCAGCACGAACCACACCAGCAGGCTGGCGGCGACCAGGGGCGACCACACCGGACGGCCATCCGGGGTGCGGTCCTTGAGCATGGCGTCCTGGATCTGCTGCTTGTCCTCGCCGCCCTCGCCGACGCTGTAGACGATGCCCATGGTGCTGACGAAGACCTCGCGCGCGGCGAAGGCCGCCACCAGTCCGACGCCCATCTTCCAGTCGAATCCCAGCGGGGCGATGGCCGGCTCGATGGCGTGGCCCAGGCGCCCGGCCCAGCTGTAGGCCAGCTGCTCGGCGGCCACGGCATTGTCAGCCTCGGCAGTCGCTGCGGTGGCGGCGGGGTCGCCGCTCGCGGCTGATGCCGCCGACGCCGCTGGCGCGTCCGGGACGGCGGAGGACACCTGCCCTGCCGCGACCGCTGCCGGCGGCGCGCTGACGGGCGGGCTGGGGACGGCGGCGTGCACCGGGCCTGCGAGTGCGCGCACCGCCGCCTCGCGTTCAACGGGCAGGCGCGGGAAATAGGCCAGCGCCCAGAGCAGCACGCTCAGGCAGAAGATGGTGGTCCCGGCCTTGGTGAGGAATTGGCGCGTATTGCTCCACATCTGGCGCAGGATCTCGGAGACCTGCGGGAGCTTGTAGCTGGGCATCTCGAGGATGAAGGGCGAGACCTCCTTGCGGCCGAGCAGCCAGCGGCATCCCAGCGAGGTGACTGCGGCCGCGACGATGCCAAGGACGTAGCAGCCCAGCATGATCAGCCCCTTGATGATGCCATCGCGGTAGGGGCCGTAGCCGCTGAAGAAGGCGCCGATCAGCAGGGTATAGACCGGCAGGCGGGCGCTGCAGCTCATGAAGGGGGCCACCAGGATGGTGGCGAGGCGCTCGCGCGGGCGGTCGATGGTGCGGGCGGCCATCACCCCGGGTATGGCGCAGGCGAAGGAGGACAGCAGGGGGATGAAGCTCTTGCCATGCAGGCCGACCTTGGCCAGCAGGCGATCCATCAGGAAGGCGGCACGCGCCAGGTAGCCGCTGTCCTCGAGCGCGGCGAGGAAGAGGAAGAGCAGGGCGATCTGCGGCACGAACACCACCACCCCGCCCACGCCCTTGAACACCCCGTCGTTGATCAGCGAGGCGAGCGCACCCTCGGGCATGCCGGAGGTGCAGCGGTCGCCCAGCCAGGAGATGCCGTCGCCAAGGGCGTCCATGATCGGCTTGGCGATGATGAAGATGCTGATGAACAGGCTGGCCATGATCACGGTGAAGATCAGCAGGCCCCAGACGCGGTGCACCAGGATGGCATCGACGCGCTCGGTGAGGGCGGTCGGGGCTCCCGCGGCGCTGCTCCGCACAGATGCCGCGACCACCTGGTCGATCCAGCGGTAGCGCGCCTCGATGTCCTCCACCAGCGGGTCGCACCCCGCCTGCTGGAGCTCTGCGCGGGCAGCGGCGCAGGCGGTGGAGAGCTCACGCTGGTGGAGCGCCGCGCCCTGGGCGACGGCATCGCCGATGAGCAGGCGGCGGGCGAGCTGGGCCGCGAGCGCGGGCGGCGCCATGCCGGCGGCGATGATGCCGGGCACCAGCTGATCGCCGGCGCGCACCAGCGCCTCCGCCGCGCTCCAGCTGCGCGGCTGCGGCGGGCTCGCGTCAGCGAGCGCGCGCAGCAGCTCAGGGATGCCGCGTCGGCGGTTGCCGACCAGCGGCACCACCGCCACCCCGAGCTCCTGCGACAGCCGCGCGGCATCAACCCCGACGCCCCGCCGATCGGCGATGTCGGTCATGTTGAGCGCGATGACCAGGGGCACGCCCAGTTCGAGCAGCTGGCTGACCAGGTACAGGCTGCGCGCGAGGTTGCTGGCGTCGACCACGGCGATGATGGCGCTCGGCGAGGGGGTGTCGTCGCGCAGCCCGCGCAGCACCTCCATCGCCACGGTCTCATCCGGGGATTGCGGGATCAGACTGTAGGTGCCGGGCAGATCGGTGATCGTGCACAGCGAGCCGTCCGCCAGCTGGCAGCGACCCACCTTCTTCTCGACCGTCACCCCGGGGTAGTTGGCGACCTTCTGCCTGAGCCCGGTGAGGGCATTGAAGAGCGTGGTCTTGCCGCTGTTCGGATTGCCGGCGAGCGCGATGCTGCGCAGGGTGGGCGGGGCAGAGGCGATGGCCGTGGCGCTCATGGCCGGTCAGACCGACGCCGGCTGCGATGGTCCCCTGACGGCGCGTTGGACCATTACCAGGGCCGCCTGCACGCCACGAAGGCTCAGCAGGTAGCCGCGGACGCGCAGCTCGATCGGATCTCCGAGCGGCGCCCGGCGCAGGACGTCGATCTCCACTCCCCGACACAACCCCATTTCCATCAGACGCCTACGTATCTGATCAGGTCCGACTACTGCGACCACGGTGACCCGCTCGCCGGCGGCAATGTCAGCCAGGGTGGCCGGTGGAATCAAGGAGGGGGGGAGCGGAGCGTTCATGGACGATGGCACTGGTCGAGTATTCGGTAATGAGAATAAATAGCAATAAGCAAGATCGCCGGCCTTCCAGCCGCTGAAACGGACGATAGGGCCCTCAGCAGGCGAAGCGAGCTGATGCATCGACCCCACGAGCAGGAACGGGTGCCGAGGACGCGCTGGTCGAGCGGCCTGTGCCCCTCCGAGCCGCTGTTCCCTCAGCCTGCCCGCGCCGCCTTCAGCAGCATCTTGAGGAAGCGCCCGGTATGGCTCGCCGCGACCTTGGCCACCTGTTCGGGCGTGCCGCTGGCCACCAGCTCGCCACCCCGCTGACCACCCTCGGGACCGAGGTCGACGATCCAGTCGGCGGTCTTGATGATGTCGAGATTATGTTCGATGACCACGACGCTGTTGCCGGCGTCGACCAGGCGGCTGAGCACCTCCAGCAGCTTGCGCACATCATCGAAGTGCAGTCCGGTCGACGGTTCGTCGAGGATGTACAGCGTGCTGCCGGTGCCGCGCTTGGCCAGCTCGCGGCTGAGCTTGATGCGCTGCGCCTCGCCGCCCGACAGGGTGGTCGCCGGCTGACCGAGGCGCAGGTAGTCGAGACCGACATCGACCATGGTCTGGAGCACCCGCACCACCGGCTGGTGCACGGCGAAATGGTTGATCGCCTCGCGCACCGACATCGCCAGGACGTCGCTGATGGTGCGCTGCTTGTACGCCACCCGCAGGGTCTGCTCATTGAAGCGCCGGCCGTGGCAGACCTCGCAGGGGACATAGACATCGGCGAGGAAGTGCATCTCGACCTTCTTGACCCCGTCGCCCTCGCATGCCTCGCAGCGCCCGCCCTTGACGTTGAAGCTGAAGCGCGAATTGCTGTAGCCGTAGAGCTTGGCCTCGCGCGTCTCGGCGAAGATCGCGCGGATGTGGTCCCAGACCTTGGTGTAGGTGGCGGGATTGGAACGCGGGGTGCGGCCGATGGGCTGCTGATCGATGGCGATCACCTTGTCGAGATGCTCCAGGCCGGTGATCGCCGTATGGGCGCCGACCTCCTCGCTCGCATGGTTGAAATGGTTGTGCAGCGCCGGGTAGAGGATGTGGTTGAGCAGGCTCGACTTGCCGGCGCCGCTGACGCCGGTGATGCAGGTCAGGGTGCCCAGCGGCACCGCGACATCGAGATTCTTGAGATTGTTGACCCTGGCGCCCCGCACCGTCAGGCGCTTGCCCGTGCCTGCGCGCCGCGTCGCGGGCAGTGGGATGGCCGAGCGCCCGCTCAGGTAGTCCCCGGTGATCGAATCGGCGGCATCCTCGATGCCCGCCACCGGCCCGCTGTAGACCACCCGTCCGCCGAGCTCCCCGGCCCCGGGTCCGAAGTCGACCACATGATCGGCGGCGCGGATGGTCTCCTCGTCGTGCTCGACCACCACCACGGTGTTGCCGATGTCGCGCAGGTGGCGCAGGGTCTCGATCAGGCGGGCATTGTCGCGCTGATGCAGCCCGATGGAGGGCTCATCGAGGACGTAGAGCACGCCGGTGAGCTCCGAGCCGATCTGGCTGGCGAGGCGGATGCGCTGCGCCTCGCCGCCGGAGAGCGTGGGACCGGCACGATCCAGGGTCAGGTAGTCGAGGCCGACATTGATGAGGAAGCGCAGGCGCGCCTGGACCTCCTTGAGCACGCCACCCGCCACCTGGGCGGCACCGCCGACGAGCTTCAGGGCAGTGAAGTGGGCGTTGGCATCGCTGATGGTCAGATGGCAGACCTCGGGCAGCGTTTTCCCCGACTTTCCGGCACCGAGATGGACCGCGCGCGAGGTCGGCTTGAGGCGCGAACCCGCACAGGCGGCGCAGACGGTGGAGGTGAAGTACTGGCTGAGCCGGTCGCGGCGCCAATCGCTGTCCGACTCCCTGAGCGTGCGCTCCAGCCAGGGCACCACGCCATCGAACTTGGTATTGAAGGTGCCCGAGCTGTTGGTGGTGGCCCAGTTGACCGCCACCCGTTCGCTGGTGCCGCGCAGCACCAGCTCGCGGCTGTGCTCGGGCAGCTTGCTCCACGGCTTGTCGAGATCGATGTCGAGCTTGTCGAGCAGATCCCGCCGGTAGCCGACATGCCAGGCCTGCCGCTCCTCGTCGCCCAGCGCCCCCCAGGCCGCCACCGCGCCCTGGTTGATGCTCAGGGTCGGCACGATCAGCTTGGCGAGGTCGACGCTGGTGGTCGCGCCGAGGCCATTGCAGGCCGGGCAGGCGCCCACCGGGGAGTTGAAGGAGAAGCTGTTGGGCTCGAGGCCCGGGAAGCTCAGATCGCAGGTCGGGCAGTAGAGATGCTCGCTGAAGAACAGATCTCCGGGCAGGGCCGCCGACGACGACAGCCCCTCGCCATCGCCAGGCTCGGCGGCGGCGGCAGCGGCCGGCGCGGCAGCCTTGCCCTTGCGTGCCGCCACCGCCACCGCCGCAGCGGCTGGCGGAGGGTTCGCATCGACCAGCGCCACCATCATCTTGCCTTCGCCTTCGCGCAGCGCGGTTTCGATGCTGTCCGCCAGGCGGCTGCGCAGGCCGGGCTTGATCACCAGGCGGTCGACCACCAGATCGATGCGGTGCTTGACCTTCTTGTTCAGCGCGATGGGCTGGTCGAGGGCGACATCCTTGCCGTCGATGCGCACCCGGGTGAAGCCCGCCTTGCGTGCGCGATCGAGCAGGTCCTGGTGCTCGCCCTTGCGCTCGCCGATCTTGGGCGCCAGCAGCAGGATGCGGCTGCCATCGGGCAGCCGACAGATGGCATCGACGATCTCGTCCTGGCTGCGCTTGCCGACCTCGCGACCGCACTGGTGGCAATGCTGGATGCCGATGCGGGCCCACAGCACGCGCAGGTAGTCCAGCACCTCGGTGATGGTGCCGACGGTCGAGCGCGGGTTCTTCGATGCCGACTTCTGCTCGATGGCGATGGTCGGCGAGAGCCCGCGGATCGATTCGTAGCGCGGCTTCTCCAGCTGTCCGAGGAACTGCCTGGCGTAGGAGGACAGGCTCTCGACATAGCGGCGNNCGCTGGCCCTCGGCATAGATGGTATCGAAGGCCATCGATGATTTGCCGCTGCCGGACGGTCCGGTGAAGACCACCAGCGAGCGCTTGGGGATGTCGAGGTCGACCTTCTTGAGGTTGTGCTCCTCGGCGCCACGGACTTCAATGCACGGCAATTCGCTCATGGCCCGCGACAGTAGTGCTGTTGCTGCCGAGCAAAGGGTTTTGTCCGGCAGGCTTGCTGCCCAGCCCGGGCTTCAGCTCCGGCCGGAGCCCTCATCGCTCGCCGGATTCACCGTCAGCGACCAGCCATCCGCCTGGCAGGCGAGTGCGGCCGAACGCCCGCAGGGCAGGGTCAGCGGGTCGGCGGCATGGCCGAAAGGCAGGCCGAAGACCGCCGGGATCTTGAGCCGAGCGGCCCATTCCTGGATGATGGCGTGCGCCGTCGTCCCGGCATAGCCGGGCGGCGCCTCGCTCGGGAAGGCACCGCACACCAGCCCCGCCACGCCACGCAGGCCGCCGCTGCGCGCCAGCTGCTGGAGATCGCGGTCGATGCGGTAGGGCCGCTCGTCGATATCCTCGATGGCGAGGATGCAGCCCTCCAGGTCGGGCATCGCCGGGGTGCCGACCAGGCCGGCAAGCACCCGCAGGCAGGCAGCGAAGAGCATGCCCTTCGCAGCGCCCCGGTGCAGCACCACCACCTCCGGATCGCTGACCGCGTTGCGCACCATGCCCGCACCGCGCAGCAGCTCCACGGTGCTGTGCCGCGAGCGCTCCCCGGCATCCACCCCCGGCATGTAGCCGTACAGCGTCTCGCCCCAGCGCCGGCGCCACCACAGGGCATGCAGCACGGTGAGATCCGAGTAGCCCACCAGCCGGGGGGCGCTGGCGCGCGGCCAGGCGAGGATCGTCTCGACCAGGTCGAGACAGCCATAGCCGCCGCGGGCGGCGATCAGCAGCTCGCACTCAAGGCCGGCGATGAGATCGTGGATGCGCATCTCGGCCGGATGCCAGCAGCCCCGCCCCGCGACATGGGCCAGTTCAGGCGAGACGATCAGGCTGTAGCCGGCAGCATCGGTCAATTGCCGGGCGGCGCGCACGGTGCGCTGGCAATGGCCAGCGTCCTCCAACGGGTAGGCCGGGCACCAGAGATAGGCAGCTCGCATGCTGCGCAGGATAACCACACCAGCGGATCAGCCCAAGTACCGACTCGGGCTGTGACCACTCCCGCCCAGCGAGCGGAATATAAGCGATTGCGCGCAAATCAATTACGTGTGTCAGTGATGCGCACTTGCCAGTCCCCCATGCCCAGCTGCCAGGGACAGGCAGGATGTGAACCGCGATAAGCAGGAAGATGGCGGTCGCGTTGACGCCAATGCGGCGCAACCTACGGTGCCTCCATGGGATTCGCCGGCAACCTCAGCACCCTGTCGCTCGTCGAGGTCCTGCAGACCATCAATCGCATCCGTGCCACCGGTGTCCTGCGCCTGGCCTCGGCCGAGGCCGGCCGGGATGTGGTGTTCAAAGAAGGGGAAATCATCGGCGTGGCCTTCCGCTCCGGCGAGGAGCGGCAGGCGCTGCTGCGCCGGCTCATCCTGCTCGGCAAGATCGATGCCGCCACCGCCGCGACCATCAGCTCATCGGGCAAGGACAGCTCGACCATCATCGAGGCCATGGTCAACCGCCAGCTGGTCAAGCCGGAGGACGTGCAGGATGCGGTGATCCGCCAATCCGAGGACGAGCTTTACAACCTCTGCACCTGGGATTACGCCGACTTCATCTTCCATGATGCCACTCCGGAGGATGCGGCGGCCACCCAGCAGGTGGAGCTGTTCGCTAGCCGACCGCTCAAGATCGGGGTCAACTCGCTGCTCATGGAAGCGGCCCGGCGGATGGACGAATGGGGTCGTCTGCGCAACCAGATCCCCAGCGAGGATGCGGTCCCGGGGTCGGCCAGCGGCAAGGACCAGGATCTGCTGGCGGCGAGCAGGGAATATCCCGGCTCGGCCGTCATCCCGCTCATCGATGCAGTGCGCACGATCGAGGACATCGTCCACGACAGCGTCGCCACCCGCCTTGACGTCTACGCTGTGATCGTGGAGGCGGTGAAGGGCAATCTCGCCACCTGGCTGAGCCGGGACGACATCATCGCGCATGCCGAATACCTGAGCAGCCAGAAGGACTTCATCCGCGCCGCGCAGCTCTACCGGCGCGCGCTCGCCTCGCTGCCCAGCGATGCCTCCGCCAAGGAGCGCTTGGCGGAATGCCTGGAGCAGCTCGGCTCGACCCCGGAGGCTGCTGGCTGCTTCAGCCAGCTGGCGCTCGGCTACCTGGAAGCGGGAAATGGCGAGGGGGCGATCTCGGCGGCGCTGCGCGCGGTGTCCCTGGCAGACGACGATCCCCGGCAACGGCTGATCCTGGTGCGCTGCCTGCTCGAGCAGAACGAGATGGAAGAGGCGATCAGCGAGCTGCACAAGGTGGTCAAGCGCTACCTCGAGCTCGGCCAGCTCGAGGACGCACGCGGCACCTGCCTCAAGATCCTGGAACTGGATCCGAAGAACGAGCCGGCGCGGCGCGAGATGGCGCGCATCTTCGCCTCCGCAGAACGCAATCCCGACAGCGAGGACGTGGTGGTCTGCGTGCAATGCAGCCACGTCAACCATCGCGAGGCGGTCAATTGCGCGCAGTGCAAGGCGCCCTTGCGCCTGTCGTGCACCCGCTGCGGCCGGACGGTGGCGGTGTCTGACAAGATCTGCATCTTCTGCGGCGCCAATCCCCATGCCGGCACCGAACGGCGCGGCCGCCTCGCCGGCACCCCGTCGACCGCCCGCCTGGTCAATACTGCGGTGAAGAAGACCGTCGAGGTCGCGAGCGAGAAGGGCTCGGCCTACTGGAAGCAGCGCATCGAGGACGGGGTCGCCAAGGCGCGTGAGCTGGAGGAGCGCGGCAACCTGGCAGCCGCGCTCGCCGAATGGCGCGCAGTCGCCACCATCAATCACGACAATGCCGAGCTGCACGCGCACATCCGCGGCCTGGAGACACGCGCCAACGACCTGTTCACCGAGCAGACCATCGATCGCGGGCACCACCTGCGGCGCGACCGGCGCTTCTGGGGCGCACTCAAGGCCTACCGCGCGGCGCTGCGGGCGATGCCTGCCAATGATCCGCGCGCTCCGAGGCTGCAGGAGATCGTCCATTCGACCGAGCGCCTCCACCGGCGCATCGCCATCATCTATGTCGCCGCCTTCCTCCTGATCGGGCTGTTCGGCGGGCTGGTCACCCGGCCCTACATCCTGGTGCACCGCTTCCGCGTGGAGACGACGGCCACCGCGATGGAGGTCAAGCAGCTCGAGGAAGCCGCCGCCGGGGCCAATCCGCTCGCCCTCATGCCGGCGTTGGACGCGCAGCTGGCGCATCTCGACAGCGCCAGCACCTCGCTCGGCACCAGCCTGGGAGCGAAGAATGCGATCGCCGACCTCGGCGACCTGCACGGCCAGTACAACCTCGTACGCACCCACGTCGCTGAGCGCACCCTGACCGCCATCGGCCAGGCCCTGGAGCGCAACGATCAGCCGCTGGCGCAGTCGCAGCTGACTGCCTACACCGCCACCTTCGGCCCCACCTTCATGGCCGACAAGGTGAAGGCCGTCAACGACAAGCTGAGCGCCGCCAGGAAGGCCAGCGAAGTCCTCGCCCAGCACCTCAAGGAGGAGCCGGCAGTGCTCGAGAAGGCGCGTGCGGCCGAGAAGGCGAATGAGCTGGGCGCCGCGCTGGCGCTCTACCGCGAGCTCGCCGGCAGCGCCACCGCGGGGATCGCCGCTCCCGTCCATGATGCGCTCGCGCTGCTCGAGCCCAAGCACGACGCGGTGGTGGCCCAGATCGACCAGGCGAGCCAGCTCGCCGCCACCGACCTCGCCCGCGCCGAGGCGGCGATGGCGGCCGCCGCCGAGGGGGCACGGCTCTGGCAGATCGCCGAATACGCCACCCGCCGCGATGCCATCACCACGCGCCTGCGCGAGGCGGCGGCGGCATTCGCCAAGCTGGGGCCCAAGCCCGAGCAGGCCGCGCTCGAGCGCTTCCTCGCCGAGTTCAAGGGCGCTCCCCAGGCTGCGCAGGCGCGCGTCCACCTCGATCAGCTGCTGCAGGCGGAACGCAGCCGCGCCGACCAGGTCGCCAGCTACCAGGCGGAGATGGCAGCCAAGCACTACGAGCAGGCCTGGGGGATCGCCCGCAACCTCCTGGCTGGCACGAGCCGGCCGCCCGACCTGCTGCTGCCGCTGGTCATCGACAGCCAGCCGTCCGGCGCCGCCGTCCATCTCGGTTCCGAGGACCATGGCGTCACACCATGCGTGCTGGCGCTGGCACCCGGCGATCCCCGCATCATCACCGTCTCCCTGGCCGGCTGGCAGAATGTCACCTCCTCCGCCGCCGCCGTGCAGGGCGACTGGCACTGGCAGACCGTGCTGGTGCGCGAAGCTCTCTGGCACCTCGAGCTGGGCAAGCCGGTGACCCTGCTCGAGCCGCTGGCGGACGGCAGCATCCTCGCCCTGGCGGGCGAGAACCTGGGCCGCATCGATGCCGCGGGCAAGGTGCAGTGGCATGTCGATCTCGCCCTCGGCGACGATCTCGCAGATGTCGCCCATTACCGCCTCGCCCATGCACCGCTGCCGCTTGGCGATGGTTCGCTGGTGCTCGGATTGCCGACCTCAGGCGTGGTGGTGATCGACAACCAGGGCAAGATCGCCGCGCGCCTGCCGACCATGGTGGCGGTGCGCGGCACCCCGAGCAGCTACGCCAACGAGATCCTCGGCAACCATCAGCGCCTGGCCTTCGCCGGCGAGGTCCTGTCCGTCGGCGATCTGGGAGGGGAGCGCCAGCGCATCCCGTTGCCTGCGGCAGCCCTCAGCGGACCCCTGGTCCTGGCCAAGGAGCTCGACCGCATGCTGGTGGTGGCGACCATCCAAGGCCAGCTCGTCGCCTTCGAGGAGAGCAGCCGCAGGCATCTCTGGGACTTCGATCTCAAGGCCACCGAGGTGGGGCAGCTGATCCTGGCCGGAGCCAACACCGCGGTGATGGTGCTGGATGGCAGCCGCATCTCCTGCGACACCCTCTCCGCCGACGGCGCGGCCGTGCAATGGTCGCAAAGCCTCAATGCGCCAGCGGTTGGCGATCCGGTCATCAGCGCCGGCACGGTCTACCAGGCCGCCGGGGCGGCGATCGTGCGGGTAACGCTCGCCGGCGAGCTCCAGCCGCCCCTGACCCTGCCGGCGCCCGCCGTCACCGCGGTCAGCATCGCAGGCGATCTGATGGCGGTGGGATGCCGCAACGGCATGCTCGCCGTGTTCCACCATGGTGCACTCGCATGGGTTACGACTTGCGCTAGCATGCCTGAGTCGGTGGTATGCACACACGACAAGGTTGTGGTTGGACTCACCAACGGTATTCTCGCAGCCTACGCACCGTGATTGCCGGCACAGACTGATCACCGGGGACCCCAGATGCTGAACGCAGCACTCGTCGAACAGCTCGGATCGATCAATCGCAACCGGAAATCCGGTGTCCTGACGGTCGTCGGCAATGGCTTTCGCCTGCGCTTCTGCATCCAGGATGGCGATCCGGTCGCGCTCGACTTCTGCGCCGACAAGGAGCTCTTGCTGGCGCGGGCGCTGCTCGAATTCCACAAGATCGGCCAGGAGCTCTACCAGCTGGTGGTCACGGCGCGCGAGACCGGCAAGGACACCGTTACCGGGATGGTGCGGCGGCACCAGGCGGCCAATGAGGACGAGATCGGACTGGTCACCCGTGCAATGGTCGAGGACACCCTGGTCAGGGCCTTCGGCTCGATACACTACGAGATGTCGTTCGACGAGCAGGAAGGCATCGACAGCTTCGATTTCGATACCACCGCAGTGCGCCTGCGCATCAGCGCGACCGTGCTGCTGAGCACCGTGCAGGCACGCGTCGCGGAGATCGACAAGGTGGTCAAGGAGGTCGGCGGCGGGCACTCGGTGTTCACCCTCGCCGAGAGCGAGGGGGGCACTGCGCCGCTTACCGAATACGAGAAGCATGTGCTCAACTTCATCGACGGGCAACGCACCGTCGAAGATATCGCCATCGCTTTCCGCGAGAATACCCTGAACATGTCGCGGCTGATCGGCACCCTGATGTCGAAGGGGGTGGTGCGGCGCTCTCCTGGCGCCAGCACGCGGCTGCAGGAGGCCGTGCAAGCCCCGGCCGTGCCCCTGGCCCCCGACCATGCGCCGGAGGCGGAACCCGCGCCAGCACCCGCTGTGCGGCGGCCGGTCGCCCACCCCCAGCCCAGCATGGGCCTGATCTGGTCGCTCGCCGGGGTGGCCATCCTGGTGCTGATCGTCTGGTTGCTGATGCTGCAGTGGCACGGCCGCAATGCCGCGCTCGAGTCGGCTTCGCAGGCGCTCAATACCCACATCCNNTTGGGCCGATGCCCTCGCCCAGATCGACGAATCTCGGCGTATCGCCCTCAACGATCTCGAGGCCATCCGCCGGGTCGATGAGCTGAAGGCGCGTCTGACCCAGGCGCTGCAGGCCGAGTATGACGCCATCGACAAGCTCATCACCGAGCAGGATTTCGCCCAGGCGCAGCGGCGCATCGCAGCGCTGCCAGCGGACGATCGCCTGAGCGAGCTCAAGCGGCGCGTGCAGGCTGGTGAAGCGTCCTTCAAGATCTCCTCGGACGATGTGCGTGAGCGCGTCATGAAGCTGCTCGACAATGGCAATGTCACCGAGGCGATGGCATTGATCTCCGGTTCGGCCGGCAAGATCGGCTCGAGCGGCAATGATTACCTCGATCGCTGGCGCCTGGCGACCCTGGAGCGGGCCTCCTCCGCCACTGCGCCGCTGAGCCAGCGCGTGGCGCTCATCAACCAGCTCAAGGCCTCGCATCCGACCCCGCGCCAGCTGGAGAAGATCGATCGCATCTCCGCCGACTTCTCCGTGCTCGAGAAGCGCTCGCGCGAGCAGATCGCGCGGTTGCAAATCGCGGTCGACAAGGGGGCCTACGACGATGTCGCCAGCGAGATCGAACGCCTGCACCTCATCGATCAGACGCGCGGAACCTCGGCCGCCGCCCTGACCGAGGCGCTCAGCGCCAACAGCGAGCGCATACGCAACCTGCTCACCTCGCTCTATGACCAGGCGATGGACCTGGTGAAGAACAGCGACGATGGCAAGGCCATGCTCGCCGCCAGCGCCACGGTCCAGGAGACCCTGGTCAAATATCCACTGGCCTCCAATGCCAGCCAGCTCCAGCTCGCCAGCCAGCTGCTCAGCGATGCCGCTGGGCTGATCACCGAGCGGACCGCCAACGACGAGGCCGCCTCCCTGGATGGCTGGCTGCAGGAGCACCAGCCGCGCGCCGATCTCGCGGCCGTCATCAAGGTGCGTGCGGCCCGGCTGCGTGCCATCGAGACGGCGGCCGACGATGCGCTGACCAATGGCCGCGCCTTCGTGCAGGAGAACGACTGGGATCAGGCCCAGCGCACCTTCGATTCGATCATCGAACGCAAGGAATGGCTGCATACCTCGGCGCGGCCTCAAGCCGAGCGCGAGATCGAGGACCTCAAGGTCGCACACGCCAAGCAGCTGGCCTGGCAGGAGGACCTGAATCGTGCGATGATCAGCGGCGATGTCACGGAATGCTACAAGATACAGCAGAAGATGGGGCTCAAGTACCTGCCGCTGCTGGTGATGAGCATACCCAGCGGCGCCTCGGTGTTCCGCGATGGCACCCAGGTCGGGACCACCCCGTTCAAGCTCGACATCCCGGCCGGAGAACGCACGTCGCTGAGCCTTGAGATGCGCAAGCAGGGATTCGTGACCAAGACCGTGCCCGCCAACCTGGCGGATGCCGGCTGGCTGCTGCATGTCGACCTCGAGCGCGAAGCGGCAGCACGCTACGACCTCGCCATGACCATCACCTCCCCGCCGACCGCGCTGGATGGCAAGATCTGGGTGGCGAACCGGCAGACCGCGGTCGTGCTGTCCACCCAGGGCAAGCCCGAGCGCGTCGCCATCGATCCCAACGGGCTGATCGATTCCAGCGGCCAGCCCCTCTATGCCGCCCCGATGGCGAGCGGCGATGCGGTCTACTATGGCACCCGTGAAGGCATCGCGATCAAGTGCACCGCCCATGGCATCGAACGCCTGCCATTGAGCGGACGCACGGATTTCGCCATCGCCGTGTTCAACAGCCAGCTGGTGCAGGGGCGCCGCCTGCTGATCGTCGCCGGCATGGACGGCGTGCTGCACGCCGGCGAGGAGCGCAGTGCGGCGGTCGCCTGGAGCGGCATCAGCGGCGAGCCCTTCTCGGCCAGCCCGCAGCTGATCGGCGACCAGGTGCTGACGGTTCGGCGCAATGGCCATATCGAGATCTACCAGGCCGACGATGGTTCGCCGAGCGGCCAGTACGACCTTGGCGAGCCCACCATCGCCGCCTGGCCGACCGCCGCTGGCATGGCCGGGCTGACCGCCAGCTCGCTGTGGACCTGCGCCCTGACGGGCACGACCAAGGCGCCCCTGCCGCAGCAGGCCGCCCTCGGAGGGGAGGACGTGTTCCTGACCTCCGACAACCACGTCTTCGTTCACAGCGGAGATGCCTGGAAGGACCTCGGGCGGTTCGAAGGCAAGCTTTCGGGCCAGCCGCGCCGCTGGGGCGAGATGGCGGTCTTGCCACTGGGCTCCACGCTGGTAGTTGAGGGGGCGCACGGCTTTAGAGTCGCCTCCAGCGGGACCTTCCTGTCGAGCGCGCTGCTGGGCGACAGCCTCGTCGTCGCCAGCTCCGATGGCACGGTGCTGTTCTTCTCGCCTCCTTAGAGCCGGCCAACGGTCCATCCCGTCTGCAGCCTGCGTCTTGACATCCCGCCAATCCGAGTGTTCCCTCTACTGGGTCGGAGGCGGGAACGGTTCCGCCCTGCCCTGAGGGTCAATGCGTGTCGGACAATAGCGAACTGGTCAAGGAATTCCTCGTCGAAAGCTACGAGAACCTCGATCGGCTTGACGGCCTCTTCATCGATCTGGAGAAGGACCCGCGCAACCTCGAGAATATCGGCGGGATCTTCAGGACCATCCACACCATCAAGGGCACCTGCGGCTTCTTCGGCTTCGAACGGCTCCAGTCGCTCACCCATGCCGGTGAGAGCCTGCTGAGCAAGATGCGCGATGCCGAGATTTCGCTCACCCCCGAGATAACCGATAGCCTGCTCGCCCTGGTCGATGCCGTCCGCACCATGCTCAAGCAGATCGAGGCCTCCGGCGGCGAGGGGGAGAACGGCTATCTCGAGCTCATCCTCAAGCNNGCTCGCGCACATTGAATCCTCCGGCAAGGAGGGGGAGGAGGGCTACCTGGGGCTGATCCTCAAGCTCACCGCCCTGCTCGAGACCCCCAACGACGATTTCAATGCCGCCAATTCCACGCTGATCGACGACAACCAGCTGCCGCCCACCGGCTTGGGCAGCCCCGGCACGCTGACGTCGCTGTTCGAGTCCGCCAATCCCGCACCCACCACCTCCTACTCCAGCACGGCCAAGGCGATCCAGGTGCCTGGAGTCCCGGGCGTCAGCCCGGTGTCGAAGTCAGGCAAGGACCAGACCGCTTCACCGGCCGGAGCGTCCGCCACCCAGCCCTCCGATCGCAGCGATACCGCCAAGACCACCAGCATCGAGCACAGCGCCGGCGCGCAGATGGGCACGACGCGGGAGATCCACAGCGAATCCCACCACAAGGGCAGCGACAGCCAGCGCCATGAGGAACCCAAGAGCGATGCGCATGGACTGGCCGACACCACCATCCGCGTCGATGTCGTCCTGCTCGATCGCCTGATGAACCTGGTCGGTGAACTGGTGCTGGCGCGCNNCGCCACCTCGCAGCGCCTCAACCTCCTCACCAGCGAGCTGCAGGAAGGGGTGATGAAGACGCGCATGCAGCCGATCGGCAATATCTGGTCGAAGTTCCCGCGCGTGGTGCGCGACCTCTCGCTTTCGATCGGCAAGCAGGTGCGCATCGAGATGGAGGGCAAGCAGACCGAGCTCGACAAGACCCTGATCGAGGCGATCAAGGATCCGCTCACGCACATCGTCCGCAATTCCATCGATCATGGCATCGAGATGCCTGAGATCCGGGCCAGCATCGGCAAGCCCGCCGAGGGCCTGCTGTCGCTGCGTGCCTACCATGAGGGCGGCCAGGTCATCATCGAAATCAGCGATGATGGCGGCGGCATCAACCCGCAGAAGGTCAAGGCCAAGGCGATCGAGAAGGGCCTGATCACCGCCCAGCAGGCCAATCAGCTCGACGAGCGCGGCATGGTCGCCCTGATCTTCCTCCCCGGCTTCTCCACCGCCGAGAAGGTCACCAACATCTCGGGCCGCGGCGTGGGCATGGATGTGGTCAAGACCAACATCGAGCGCATCGGCGGCCATGTCGAGGTGCAGAATCGCGTCGGCCTGGGGACCACCATCAAGATCAAGATCCCGCTGACCCTGGCGATCATCCCTGCCCTGCTCATCAGCAGCGGCGGCGAGCGCTTCGCGATCCCCCAGGTGAGCCTGATCGAGCTCGTCCGTCTCGACAGCAGCAATAGCCTGGAGCAGGTCTACGGCGCGCCGGTCTACCGCCTGCGCGGTCACCTGCTGCCGATCGTCTTCCTCAACCAGGAGCTCGGCCTGACTCCGGCGCCAGCCGATGCGGTGCAGAACCTCATCGTGCTGCAGGCGGACGAACGGCGCTTCGGCTTGGTGGTCGATGCCATTTACGATGCCGAGGAGATCGTGGTCAAGCCGCTCGACCAGATGCTCAAGGGCCTGCTGGTCTACGCCGGGGCGACCATCCTCGGCGACGGGCAGGTGGCCCTCATCCTCGATGTCCTCGGGCTGGGGATGCGTTCGCATGCCGTCGACAAATCGACCGAACGCATGCTCGAGAACGCCGCCGCAGCTCTGCACGTCGAAAGGCAGGCGCTGCTGCTGTTCACCAGCCCCGATGACGGGCGCATGGCCATACCCCTGAGCAAGGTGACCCGCCTCGAGGAGCTGGCGAGCGCAAGCGTGGAACGCGTGGGCGGGAATGATGTCGTCCAGCTGCGCGGCGAGATCATCCCGCTGGTCTACGTCTTCCAGCATCTGCCTGAACGGCGCAAGGAGCCGCGCAACCCCGACTGCGGCGTCCCGCCGGACATCATCCAGCTGGTGATCCATTCCGCCAACGGCCACCAGGTGGGCCTGGTCGTCGGACGCATCCTCGATGCCGTCGATGCGCCGATCGCCCTGCAGCGCGCCGCCGGACGGCGTGGCGTGCTCGGCTGCCTGGTGATCGAGGATTGGGTGACTGAGCTGCTCGATGTCGAGGGCATGGTGCGCGAGACGCTACCGCACCTCTACGATCAGCTGCAATCCAACACCCCATAGAATGCCATGAACGAACAACGGCAATTCTGCACCTTCCGCCTCGATCAGCACCTGTTCGGCATCGATGTGCTCGACGTCCAGGAGATCCTCCGCCAGCACAGCGTCACCCGCGTTCCGCTGGCGCCGCCGGTCATCCATGGACTCATCAACCTGCGCGGCCAGATCGTCGCGATCATCGACCTGCGGGTGCGGCTCGGTCTGCCGCCTCGGACCTCCAAGCGGCCGCCGATCCATGTCGTGGCGCGCACTGCACGCGGCGCCATAAGCCTCCTGGTGGACGAGGTCGGCGACATGATGAGCTTTCCCTTCCAGGCGAACGAGGCTCCGCCTGAGACCCTGCGCGGCACGGTGCGCGACCTGATGTGCGGCGTCTTCCAGCTCAAGGACCAGCTGCTGCTGGTGCTGGACACCGGCAAGATCATCGACCTCACCACCCGCTCAGTCAGCGCATGAGCCGGCGTCCGCCCTTCGCTCCAGCGTCGGGTTGGCGGACCCGTCGAGCGCAAAGCGGGCCATGAACAAGATTCGCGTCATGGTGGTCGACGACACGGCGGTGGTGCGCCTGCTGCTCACCGAGATGCTGGGCAGTGATCCGCAGGTAGAGGTGGTGGCCACCGCCCCGAACGGGAAGATCGCCCTCGAGAAGCTTGATGCGGTCGCTCCCGACATCCTCATCCTCGATGTCGAGATGCCGGAGCTCGATGGGCTGCAGACGCTGACCCTCCTGCGGCAGCGCAACGCCTCACTGCCGGTGATCATGTTCAGCTCGCATACCCAGGCCGGAGCGAGCGTCGCCATCGAGGCCCTGCACCGCGGCGCCACCGATGTCGTCGGCAAGCCCTCCAATGCCGCCCTGGGGGAGACGCGCGAGGCGCTGCTGTCGCGCATCAAGGCGTTCTGCCGGCGGGTCATCGACAGCGACAGCGATGCCTCGCGCATCCTGCGCAAGATGTCTCCGGCGCTCAAGCCCCGGCGGCCGATCACCGTCCAGCGCATCGATGCGGTGGTCATCGCGATCTCCACCGGCGGACCGAATGCGCTCTCGGAACTGATCCCCCGCCTGCCCAAGGACCTGCCGGCGCCGATCCTGGTGGTCCAGCACATGCCGCCGGTGTTCACCCGCATCCTGGCCGAGCGCCTGGCGAGCAAATCCAAACTGCGCGTCGAGGAGGGCATGGAGCAAGCGCACGTCGAGCCCGGCAGCGTGTGGCTGGCACCGGGCGACCACCACATGACCGTCGAGCGCAGCGCCGGGGGGGTGCGCCTGGCGATGGACCAGAAGCCGCACGAGAACTCCTGCCGACCGTCCGCGGACTGCCTGTTCCGCTCCGCCGCGGACGTCTATGGCGAGCATCTGCTGGCGGTGGTGATGACCGGCATGGGCCAGGACGGGCTGCGCGGCTGCCAGCGCATCTATGCCAGTGGCGGACAGGTCATCATCCAGGACGAGGCCAGCTCGGTGGTCTGGGGCATGCCCGGAGCGGTGGCCAAGGCCGGCCTGGCGGACGAGATCGTGCCGCTCTCCGGCATGGCTGACGAAATCGTGCGGCGGGTGCGGGAATCGCACCGCACCGGTATCGCCAACGGGCTGTCCTGAACAGGCGCCATGCGGCAATGATCACCGACAAGGACTTCTCCTACATCCGCGATCTGGTGCGGGCGCGCTGCGGACTGGTGCTCAGCGACGACAAGCACTACCTGGTCGAAACGCGCCTGAGCCCTCTGCTGCAGTCCAGCAGCCTGCGCAGCATCGCCGAGCTGGTGAGCGCCCTGCGCCAGCAGGAGGATCAGCTCCAGCGCCAGGTGGTCGAGCTGATGATGACCAACGAGACCTACTTCTTCCGCGATGTGGTGCCCTTCGATGTCCTGCACCAGGTGGCCATCCCGACCCTGGCAGCCAGCCGCGCCGCCAGTGGCGAACTGGCCATCTGGAGCGCCGCCTGCTCGACCGGCCAGGAGCCCTACAGCATCGCGCTGCTGCTGCGCGAGGAGTTCCAGCGCCTGAGCTCATGGAAGGTGCGCATCCTGGCGAGCGACATCTCCACCAGCGTCCTCGCGCGCGCGCGCCTGGGCCGCTACAGCCAGTACGAGATCAGCCGCGGCCTGCCGCCCCATCTGCTCAAGCACCTCCAGCCGAGCAGCGATTCCTGGACCATCCGCGATGACGTGCGTGGGATGGTGGAATTCCGCCAGATCAATCTGCTCTCGGCCTGGGATGATCTGCCGACCATGGACATCATCTTCCTGCGCAATGTCCTGATCTACTTCTCGGACGACGACAAGCGGCGCATCCTCAGCCGCATCCGCCAGCTGCTGCGTCCCGATGGCTACCTTTTCCTCGGCGGTGCCGAGAGCACCATGCACCTTGATGACCACTTCGAACGCATGCTGATCGATCGTGCGGGATGCTACCGGCTGCGGGGCGAAGCCTGAGCCTGATGGGCAATGATCACCGGGGCGGCGTTGCCCTGTGGCTACCTGGACGGTAGGCTGACGGCGATGAGCCAGCACACCGAGGCGTTGATCGGCGAGATCGGACGGCGCCTCTTCACCGGGGTGCGTGAACGCCGGCCACTGCCGTTGAGCAAAGCATGGTGCGATGACCAGGCGATGATGTCGGTGCTGACGAACGAGCGTGCCAAGGCCCAGCTGTTCCGCTTCATCGACGTCCTGCCCGCGCTCAGGAGCGACGCCGATGTCACGCGCCATCTGCGCGAGTATCTCGCACCGGTCGCGCCGCTGCTGCCCAGGCCGCTGGCAGCGGTGCTGCCCTGGGTCGGCCTGCCGATGCCCTGGGCGTGGCCGGTAGCCGCCGCCGCGCGGCTGGGAGCGCGGCTGCTGGCGCGCAAATTCGTCGCCGGCGGCACCATGGAGGGGATGCTCGAGAGCATCGTGCAGCTGCGCCGGCAATCCCTGGCCTTCACCGTCGACGTCCTCGGCGAGGCGGTGGTGAGCGATGATGAGTCGCGCGCCTACCAGGCCACCTACCTCGAGCTCATCGACCGGCTCGGCAGCCAGGCAGGCTCATGGCCCGCCGTCGCGGCGATCGACCGCGACCACCAGGGCGATCTGCCGCGCGTCAACCTCTCGATCAAGCTCTCGGCACTGGTCGCGCGCTTCGACCCCTGCGATCCGGTGCTCACCAGCCGGGCGGTGCGTTCCCGGCTGCGTCCCCTGCTGCGGCGGGCGCAGCGCCAGGGCGCATTCGTCAACATCGATATGGAGCAGTACGCCTACAAGGACGCCACCCTGGCGATCTTCAAGACCGTGCTCGAGGAGGAAGAATTCCGCCGCTGGCGCCATGTCGGCATCGCCATCCAGGCCTACCTCAGGGACAGCCTACGCGATCTCCAGGACCTCGCCTCGTGGGCGCGGCGACGCGGCACCCCAGTGTGGATACGCCTGGTCAAAGGCGCCTACCACGATTTCGAGCGCGTCCAGGCGCGGCAGAACGGCTGGCCCATCCCGGTGCATACCGACAAGCGCGCCAGCGATGCCAGCTTCGAGGCGCTGACGCACTTCCTGCTCCTGCGGCGCGATCTCCTGCGCCCCGCCATCGCCAGCCACAATGTGCGCTCCATCAGCCATGCCCTGGCGCTGTGCCAGGAGCTCGCCATCCCGCCCCGCTGCATCGAGTTCCAGATGCTCCATGGCATGGCCGACCAGCTCAAATCGACCCTGGTCGACCTGGGACAGCGGGTGCGCGTCTATTCGCCTTTCGGCCGCCTGCTGCCGGGCATGGCCTACCTGGTCCGTCGCCTGCTCGAGAATACCTCGAACCAGTCCTTCGTGCGCGCCGGCTTCCTCGAACATCGGGATGAACGGGAGCTGCTCATGAAACCATCACCGCTGGCCGATCGAGGCCTTGCTGCACCCCAGCTCGGCCTGGCCAACGCACCGCCCGCCGACTTCAGCCGCGCCGAATCGCGCGCGGCGATGGCCGATGCGCTCACCCGCCTGCGAGGCGAATTGGCGGGGCAGGCGCGACGCTGCCCGCTGGTGATCGCCGGGCAGATGCTCTCGACGCAGCGCGAACTGGTCTCGCGCAATCCATCGCGCAACGCAGAGGTGGTCGCACGCGCCGCCTGCGCCACCAGGGAGCATGCCCAGGCGGCGGTCGCGGGCGCGAGCCAGGCCTTTCCCGCCTGGCGCGACACCCCGATCGAGGTGCGCGCCCAGCTGCTCGAGCGCGTCGCCGCCGGGCTGTCCCGCCAGCGCCTCCGGCTCAGCGCGATGATCGTGCTGGAGGCGGGCAAGGGCATCACTGAGGCCGATGCCGATGTCTGCGAGGCGATCGACTTCTGCCGCTACTACGCCCTCGAGATGCGCCGCCTCGGCTCGGCCCGCCGGCGCGACGTCCCGGGCGAGGAGAACAGCTACTTCTACGAGGGCCGCGGGGTGTGCGTGGTGATCTCGCCGTGGAACTTCCCCCTGGCCATCCTCTGCGGCATGTGCTCGGCGGCACTGGTGGCGGGCAACACGGTGATCATGAAGCCCGCCGAGCAGACCCCCGGCATCGCCGCCGAGCTGATGGACGTCTTCAGCGCCGCCGGCGCGCCGGCGGGCGTGATCAATTACCTGCCCGGGATCGGCGAGGAGATCGGCCCGGTGCTGGTCGGCCATCCGCAGGTCTCGATGATCGCCTTCACCGGCTCGCAAGCGGTCGGCCTGGCGATCAATCGCCTCGCCGCGGAGGTGCCAGCGGGCGCCTGCGAAGTGAAGCGGGTGATCTGCGAGATGGGCGGCAAGAACGCCATCATCGTCGATGACGATGCCGATCTCGACGAGGCGGTCAAAGCTGCCGCGTTCGGTGCCTTCATGAACCAGGGCCAGATCTGCATGTCGACCGAGCGGATCATCGTNNATGCATAGCGCCTTCGACTACCAGGGGCAGAAGTGCTCCGCCTGCTCACGCGCGATCGTGCTCTCGCCCATCTATGACGCCTTCTGCGCGCGCCTCATCGCCGCAACCCGCAGCCTCGCCATCGGACCGGCCGATGAGCCGTCTTCGGTGCTCGGCCCGGTGATCGACGAGGAGGCGATGCAGCGCATCAACGAGCGCATCGCGGAAGCGACCCGCGAGCACCGCCTGGCCTATCAGGGCCAGCTGCCCGTCGGCTGCCCGGACGGCTGGTACATCCCGCCGCACNNAGGAGATATTCGGACCGGTGCTGGCGATCATCAGGGCCGCCGACATCGATGATGCCCTGGCCATCGCCAACGGCACCGCCTACGCCCTCACCGGCGGGCTCTACTCGCGCAGCCCCGCGCGCATCGCCCTGGCCAAGCGCGCTCTGCGGGTCGGCAACCTCTACATCAACCGCCGCATCACCGGCGCCTTGGTCGACCGCCAGCCATTCGGCGGTTTCAAGCTCTCCGGCATCGGCTCGAAGGCCGGTGGTCCGGACTACCTGCTGCAATTCCTCCTGCCGCGCTGTGTCACTGAGAACACCCTGCGCCACGGCTTCACCCCGGAAACCGCCTGATCGCCCCCACCGCTCTGCGCTCGCGGCGAGCACGCGGCAGTCCGCTCGCCCGCTCACGGGCCCGGGCGGCCACCACCCGCTCCAGCAGCGCCTCCACCCGGTGAGCGCGCAGCTGCATCCGCTCCAGGCTGGCAGCCTGGCGGCCGGCATGGACCTCCTCCTGCTGCCTGGCATCACCGAGTTCCTGGTGCAGGGCCGCACGCTGGACGCGGGCGCTGTCGTCCTGGCGCTGCACCGTCTCGGCCAGCCGCGCGACCGCCTCGATCCCGCTGCGGCTGGTGCGCTCGCTCTGGGCCAGCTGCTGGGCCAGCTGCTGGAGTGCTTCCCGCACCTGGCGGTTGCCCTGCTCGGCTTGGTCCGCATGGGCCTCCATCGCCCGCAGCTGGTGGTCGGTATGGGCTTCCAGCCGGCCCGCCAGTTCGCTCCCCAGCGCCGCCAGGCGGTCGGCGAGGCTCTCGACCAGGCGCACCCGCTGCTCCATCGTCGTCAGCCGCTCGCTGAGCTCGCTGCGCTCCTGCTCGCTGCTGGCGAGCGCCTCGGTGAGATCGTCGGTCATGGCCTGGTAGGTGCGCGCCTCCTCCTGCGCCTGCTGCACTGCTGCCGCCTGTTCCGCCCGAAAGGCCTCTCGCAGCGCTGGTACGGCAGAGGGAGCAAGCGCCTCCAGGGCCCGGATGGCCTCATGCGGCGGACCCTGGTCGGCGCGGCTCTCGGCCAGCCACCGCGTCACGTGGTCATGGATGGTGGTCAGTGAGCCGCGGCCCAGCTCAGAGCGCACCTGGCGCAGGGTGGGATGCCGGCCGCGTGCCGTCAGGCGCAGGCAGGCGCTTGCGATGTCATCATAGGTGAGGGGGATACGGGTGTTCATATCTGATATGTATCGATATCGATATAAATAGCAAGGTCCTGCTGCGACATCCCCTGGCTCAGCTCCCCCATGGAGGCGCAGATCCACTCCAGACCAAGCAAAGCAGCGCTGAGCAGATGATCGCCTGGCCACCAACGCTGCAACGACCCGGTACCGGCATGGGATGGCCTTGCTGCGGGTGAGCGCGCTCACGGCCTGATGCACGTTCACCGCGAGCGGAAACGCACCCGAGCTGGGACCAGGGCGAGCAGACTCGGTTTTCGCCGGTCGGACTCGCGTTGGCGGCCGGCGCATCCTCCCGGCGGTCCTGCGTCATCCGCTGAGCCCGCTTCTGGAGCAGGCGTAGAATGTCGCATTTGAACATGCGGGCCGCAGGTACCGCGCTCTCCAGATGGCGTTTGAGGACGACACGTGCGGCCATCTCGTCGCAATCCCATCTGGGTCATTGCCTATGCCGCCATCTGCATGCTGGCAGGCGCCGCGAGGGGCGCGACAGCCAGCGCTAGCGCGGCCAGAGCGCCAGGGCGCGCGTGCACTCGTCGAGGCTCGGCACCAGGGCAAGGCGGAACCAGCCCGTGCCGCCGTCGCCGAAGAAGCCGCCCGGGCTGATGACGATGCCGCGGTCGAGGCAGGCGGCGGCATAGCGATCCGCATCGCCGTCCCCAGGCACCTGCGCCCAGACGTAGAGACCCGCCGCGCTCGGCAGGCACTGGATGCCCAGCGCGGTCAAGCCGTCGGCCAGCAGCCGGTACTTCTGCGCGAACACGCGGCGGCGCGCCACCACATGCGCATCGTCATGCCAGGCCATCGCCGCCGCGGTCTCGATGAAGGCCGGGCTGCCCACCCCCATGGCTGCGCGGGAGGCACGGTAGGAGGCGATCAGGCCCGCATCGCCGGCGATGAATCCGGAGCGGTAGCCGGTCATGCCGCTGCGCTTGGAGCAGCTGTGGAAGACCAGTACGCCATCCTGTGCGGCCTCGAGCAGGGAAGGCGGCGGGGTGGCCGCCTCATCGAACCACAGGTCCTGGTAGCACTCGTCGCTGGCGAGCAGGATGCCGTGCTGGCGGGCGACCGCCGCCTGGGCGCGCAGGTAGGAGCGGTCGACGCACGCGCCGGTGGGATTGTGGGGGTAGTTGAGCCAGGCGATGGCGGTGCGCGCGAGCACCGCTGGGGCGACGCGTTCGAGATCGAGGCGGTAGCCCTGGTCGCGCGACAGCACCACCACGTGCTCGCGGCCGTTGGCGAACAGCGTCCCGGCCTGGTAGACCGGGTAGCCGGGGACGCCATAGATCACCGTATCCCGGGCGCTCGAGGCATCGAGGAAGGCCAGCGGCAGATGGAAGATCGCCTCCTTGCTCCCGGCAGCCGGCAGCACCTGGCGGTCGGGGTCGATGGCGACACCGAAGCGCCGCTTGAGGTAGTCGCTGGCCGCTCGCCGCAGGGCGGGGGTGCCGCTGACCGAGGGGTACTGGCTGATCTCCGGCAACGCCTGGCGCAGCGCCTCGGGGATGAAGGGCGGCGTCGGCTCGATGGGATCGCCGGTGCCGAAATCGAAGATCGTCCGGCCGGCCTTGGCCAGACCCGCCTTGCGCGCCTGGAGCTCGGCCATCGGGTAGGGTTTGAGTGCGCGCAGGGCGGGGTTCATGGCCGTCCCATGCTGGTGGCATCGCCGGACCTGCCAAGGCCCGCGGCTGCGGGTGCGCCCGAGCCCTCGAGGATCACCATGGCGATGGCGAAGCCGTCGCTATGGCTCACCGAGCAGTGCCAGCGCACCGCCCCGAGCCGATCCGCCACTTGTCGGGCCTCGCCCTCGAGCACCAGGCGCGGCACGCCCTGAGCATCCGGTAGCAGGGCGATATCGCCGAAGGACACGCCCTTGGCCCAGCCGGTCCCGAGCGCCTTCATGCAGGCTTCCTTTGCCGCCCAGCGTGCCGCCAGGCGCTCCGCCGGTTGGCGTACCGCGAGGCAATAGTGGCGCTCGGCCTGGGTGTAGACGCGGCTGAGGAAGTGCTCGCCGTGGCGCTCATGCACCCCTGCGATGCGGGCGACGCCCACCAGATCGGTGCCGATGCCGATGATCATGCTGGGTCAGGGCCCGAAGATGACCGGACGCCAGCCCTGGTGCAGCCACCATGGGCCCTTGCCGCCATCGCTCTCGGGCCCGCTCGAGGCCCGGATCAGCAGGCCGGCGGTCGGCACCCTGGTCGGTGGAGCCTCGAGACGCACCACGCCCAGCCACGAGGTTTCCTCGAGGTGGTTCAGCCGCAGGGGCGAGCCGACCGCCTGCCAGCCATTGGGCGCCGGCAGCTGCGTGCCGCGCATCTGGAACAGGATGGACTGCCCGAGCAGTTCCATGGTCGGTTCGTCGTCGCCGATGCGCACCTCGACCGGGTCGCTCTGCATTTCGACGCGGGCGAACACCAGGATCGCCCCGTGCAGGCGGGCGAGGGCGTAGGCGCCCTTGCCGATGCCCTGCCAGCGGAGCTTCGGCAGGGTCGCCGCGGCGATATCGGCCAGGCTGGCGCCATCCACCGCCTCGACGCACGGCAGGGGGGCGCCGGGGGCGGGTTGGAGCGTCGGCAGCACGCGCAGGCCGTCGGGACCGCTTGCCAGCACATTGCCGGCGGTTGCGACCACGCTCTCCCGCGGCTTGAGCGAGCAGGCCTGACGGATCTCGCCGGTGCTGCCGAACATCAGCGCGTCATCGGCCTGGCCGTCGCCCAGGATGCAGCCGAAGCTGTCCGCCGAAAGCACCAGCTGGTGCACCTCGAGTCCGTGCGGCAGGCGCCGCTGCCACTGCACGGTGCCGCTGGGCAGGGAGATCCACACCAGCGATTGGCTGCGATCCTCGAGCCGCACGTGCAGGCACAGCCGATCAGGATCGACCATGGTGCCCTCGACGGTCACCCAGTCGCCGAACAGCCGGCGCAGACGGCCGTTGGTGCGGTCCAGCATCACCAGCTGGTTGTTCTCGTTGAAGACGAACACCGAATCGCCACGTACCGCGAGCAGGCGCCCATAGGCCTGTTCGGTACGCCAGCGCAGGCGTGCCAGGCCGATGTCCCAGCAGGTGAGGCGGTTGTCATCGCCCAAGCTCAAGCAGTCGATACCGTCCACCAGCGGTGTCGCGCCGACGTCCTCCGGCAGCACGAAGTGCGTCTTGCCGGTGCTCACGTCGACCAGGGTGATGCGGTTGCGGCCATCCTCGGGCAGCCACAGCAAGCCATTGCCGAGCAGATGGACCTGATCCATGGTGTTCTCGCCCATCGGCAGGCGCCACAGCGGCTGGATGTTCTCCTGATCGGTGATCCCGCGCACCGGCAGGCAGATCAGGTCGTTGGCCTCGATGGTGAGCACCAGGTCGTTGTCGGTCAGCAGCGGACGTGGCGGCGCTCCATTGTCGTTGCTCGGCGGCAGGCTGTAGCGCAGCAGGCGGGCTCCGGTGGCGAGGTCGTGGACGGCGAACCAGACGCCTTCGGGGCGGCTGAAATTGCCGTTATGCAGCCGCACGTCCTTCATCGGCCACACCAGCACGCTGGTGAGGTTCGCACCGATGGGCTCGACCGGCTCGCCGCCGAGCATGCCGTGCAGCTCGACCGTCCTGCCGTTGCGCATCACCGTCGCGGTGAACGGGGTGGACGGCTGCATGGCCAGCACCGAGGTGCGCAGATCGCGCTGGAAGTTCACCGTCTTGTGCCCGAGGAACGAGGTCAGCAGGTCGCCGTCCATCATCCCCGCCCCGGCGGCGCAGCTTCCCGGCACCACCTGGAGGGGGATGCCTTCGGGCATATCCGCGCCGTTGTTCACCTGGGCCTGCTGCGCGATCACACCGAGCAGGGGGCGCTCGGGCGTTCTGCGCCAGACCTCCTTGCCATCGGCGATGCGGTTGGCGAGCAGGAAGCCATCGCCGTAGCCCAGCACCAGGTCGCCCGCCACCACCGTGGGGTCGCAGCGGTGGTTGGCCAGCGACCAGCCCGCCAGCGGCTTGGCCAGCGCGGCCATCGGCGTCACCGCCTTCTCCGGCGGGGTGGACAGCCGGCTCAGGCCTGCGAGCGCCAGCGCATGCACATCCGCGTCGATGTTGTCCTTGAGATGGATCAGGTGCGACGGCGAATCGAGCGCCAGCTGGTATTGCTGCCCGGCATGCGCGAGATCGCCCGTCAACTCGGAGTGCCGGCCCCGCCAGAAGGCGATCTCGCCCTTGATGTGGTCGGCGAAGGCGACCAGCGTCTCGAGCCTGGCGAGCTGGGCGGGGAACGACTTGGCATCGCCGACCGAGAGCTCAAGCTGGCTGCGCACCAGACGCGCGGCGCGTTCGGCGCAGTCCGGGGGTGCGCCGCGCGCGAGCGCCTTGCCGAGGCTGGCGAATGCGCCATCGCGGTCACCCCGCGACTCCTCCAGCGAGGCCAGCGTCGCCCACGGACGGTAGTCGTCGGGGTGGGCCGCGGCATTGGCGGTCAGCCGCTCGAGGAAGGCTGCGCTCTTGCCCCGGCCTGAGATGCGGTCGGCCGTCGCCAGCATGAGCAGGTCGCTGGTGACCGACAGCGACATGCTCTCGGCCAGGCCCCGGCTCGAGAGCGGCTCGCCCTTGGCGCTGTCGAACAGCCCCATCTGCTCGCGGCTGAGGGCCAGGGTGCGGCCCTGGCCGATGCTGCCGTGCACGCCGCCCTTGCCGTTGAACGGCTGCGCCCAGCGGGTGGTGCGCGTGGCGAGATCGAGCAACGCGACGGTGCTGGAGCTGCCGAGCAGGGCAGCGCCATCGGCGACGTCGAGCACCTCGCCATTGGCGCCATCGCCGACGAATCGGTGGGGCTCCTGGTCCATCGGCCCGAGCACCAGCATCAGCCCCGGGCTGTCCGCCGGGCTGGCCACCGCATAGGTGCCATCGCTGATAAGCGCACCGAGGCGGGCCGAGGCGCGCGAGTTGGACAGGCCGTCATCGACCTCCTCGTTCGAGGTCGGATAGGACCAGATGCGTTGGACATTGCCGTCGATGCCCACGCGCGCCAGCACGCCATTGTTCGACAGCACCAGCAGGTAGCCGCCTTGCACCGCGACCGAGGGGGCGATGGAGACCGCCTCGTAGCCGGCGAGGCCGAACTGCCGGGGCGTGGGGATGCGGGCGACGATGGTCGAGAAAACCGGCTTGCCGTTATCGGTGCGGAACCCCATCAGGCGCAGCTCGGCGCCATCCTGGTTGTTGCTCGCCATCGCCGCGACCACCACCACATCATCGAGGACGATCGGGGCGGAAAGCGACGGGACATTGCCGATGATGTTGGTGTTCAGGTGCCAACGCACCTCGCCGAGGTGGTCGAGGCACAGCAGGGTGGCGTGATCCTGCAGCCAGCCAAGGGCGATGAAGCCGTCGCGGCTCGCCACCGGACGGCATTGGGCGATGCCGATATGGGAGTTGCCAAGCGCGCGCACCTCGCCCTGGATGCGCCCGACCAGATGGTCGAAGACGAAGAACTTCATGCCATCGCTGGCGGCGGTCAGATCGCCGGTGCCAGTGGTGAGCACGAAGCGGTCGGCCGCCCCCGCCGGGCGGCGCGCGCGGCGGATCGCATGGCCCTCGCCGTTGGACTTGGTCGACTGCTCCGAGACCTCGATGTGCCACATCTCCTCGAGGCCATCGAGGCTGAGCGGCAGCTCCGGCGAGCGCTCGGGCGCGAGCAGGCGGCTGGCGGCCTGCTGGCGGTCCTGCAGCTGCTTGACCGCGCCCTCGCCCGCCCGCGCGGCGCATTCGAGATAGAGCCCCAGGCGCCCGGTGTCCCAGGCGCGGTTGGCGAGGCGGCTCCACGCCTGCTTGGCCGCCGTCGTGCCAGGATAGGACTGGGCGAAGCGACGCAGGTCGGCCTCGGAGGCGTTGCTGGACTCGAGCTCATGGAGCTTGCGCCCGGCAGCGGCCTCGAAGGCCTTGGCGAACTCCTCGCTGAGCCCGAGCCGGGTCAAGGTGGCGGAGAAGAACTCCGCCAGGGGGGCGCACAGATCGCCCTTGGCGATCATGCTGTCGCCGTGCGCCGCGAGCAGCGCCTGGACGCGCTCGAGCAATACTTCGTTCTCGCCACGGTGGTTCGAGAGATCGTCGAGCAGCTCATCGGCATCGTGGCGGATGTCGAAGGGGGTGGCAACCACGGGCTCGACGCCGTGAAGCCAGGGAACCATCAGGCCCAGGGACGCGACAATCGGCAGGACGATGCGCTTTGGCACAGAGCGCTTATACGGCCTCTCGGCCGGCAGGGCTAGGGGTGAATGCCGGTCCGCTTAGACAACGGCAGGGGGGTCGCGAGACGTCCTTGCCTGATGAGCCGAACCTCGATCATGCACGCATGCAGCAGTTCGGCGGCAGCACCATCATCACCATGGGTATCCGCCTGATCCTGCTCGATTGCTTCGAGACTCTGGTCGAGCTGACGGATGGCATCTACCGTCCACGGCAGGGCATGCGTGAATTCCTCGTCCATTTCGCCTCGCGCACCGGGGTGCCTGTGGCGGTGGTCAGCGACGCCGAACAGACTGAGGTCGAGCGCGCCATCGCCGAGGCGGGCCTGGGCACCTACCTGGTGGCCGTCTACCATGCCGGCAATGCCGCAGAGGACCTCGGTGGGGGGCGCTGGCGCAAACGCCTGGACAAGCCGGTCGCCGACTTCCACCTGCGGCCCGAGCAGGCGGTCTTCATCGGCGACAGTCCCCTCGACGCCGAAGCGGCGAAGCACTACGAGGTGCAATTCATCCGCGTCCCGCGCAGCGAGGACCGCCAGTTCAGCTTCGCCTCCCTGATCACCGGTCCGAGCCGCTACCGCAGCCAGGAATTCAACGTGAAATTCCTGGAGCGCTACAGCAAGGAACGCAAGCCGGACGCCGGGACATGACCGCCCCCATCGCTCGCGAGACCATCCCGCATCCGCAGAACGCAATCCCGATGTTCACCCAGCTGCTCATCGGGCATATCCTGCTGCGCCCGCTGACCACCTTCTTCTACCGCGTGCGCGTGCGCCGCTCGCATGCCCCGGTGACGTCCCCGTTCGTGCTCGCGTGCAACCATCGCAGCTTCCTCGATCCGCCGATGGTCGGCATGTGCCAGTTGCGGCCGATCTCCTACTTCGCCCGCGCCAGCCTGTGGAAGAACCACTTCGTGGCGTTCTTCCTCCAGATCATGTACGGCATCCCGATCGACCGCGATGCCCCGGGGCTCACCAGCATGAAGGGCGCCATCGACAAGCTGCGCCAGGGCATCTCGGTGCTGGTGTTCCCCGAGGGCACGCGCACCAAGGACGGCCGCCTGCAGGAGTTCCGCGATGGGCCCGCGCTCTTCGCCAGGCGTGCCAACGTGCCGATCGTGCCGGTGTACATGCACCGCACCGAGCGCGCCTTGCCGCGCTCCAGCTCCATGCCGCGACCTTTCGCCAGCCGGCTGGAGGTGCGCATCGGCAGCCCGATCATCGCACCCGCAGATCTGGACCCGCGCGCCAAGGATGCCTGGATCTCACGGCGGCTGTACCTGTGGATGCTCTTCCAGGAGCGCCGCCTGCTCGGACCGCGCCGGCCGGCACCGGCGCCGGCGCCGGTCGGGATGGACGCCCCTGACCAGGGCCGCCAGCCGCACCACCGCCAGCCTCACCAGTAGGTGGGCGCATTCTGCAGCCGCTGCACCCAACGGATGGTCCCCACCATGTTGGCATCATGGGGCTGCGAGCGGGACTCCTGGGTGGCGTTCATGCCGCGCCAGATGTAGTGGTCGATCGAGCTGGTCTCGTTCTGCATGTTCTGGTAGTCGGCGCTGTGCACCGCCGCGCTCCATTCGACCCGGTACCACAGCCGCGTCTCGGTCGACGCCAAGTCATCGAACAGCATGGGGTCGTTGTTGAAGATCTGCCGCTCATTGGCATCGCCCTTGACCGGATCGGCCAGCTCGGTCCAGCTCTGCCAGCCGCGCGTGCCGCCGGCGCCGCAGGTGACGATGAAGGTCGAGGCGCTGTCGCGGAAGATGCGGAACCAGGTCGGAATGAAGGCGCGCTGGTTGATCGAGGTGTCGCCGCCGATGAAGTCGGCGCGGTATGTCGGCGAGGTCGGATCGGCGACCGGCCAGGGGTCGGGCTTGAGCATCAGCGGCAGGCCGAAATTCGCATCGCCGGGGGTGGTGCTGATCGGATTGCGCGCGACCGTCTGCTGGATGGCGAATGGCGGGCGGTTCATCACGTACATCGGAGCGCGTAGCGCGGTGCGCGCGGCCACCGGGATGGTGGTATCCGCCCAATAGTTGCTGATGCCGGCCCATACCAGGGCACCCCACTGGTTCTTCGGCCCGAGGCTGCCGTCACGCACATCGACCCAGCCGAAGCCCTCGGCATGCTGCCAGCCGGTATCCTGGGAGATCGACGGGCTGGTCGGCAGGGGGGTGGCATCCCAGCCGATGCGCGAGGTCTCCTGGATGTAGTTGCAGGCGGCCATCAGCATGATGTGGGCCTGCGCCTCGTTGACCGCGCTATCGGTCTCCGCGGCATCGCTGCGCATGCGCATCAGGAAGGCCAGCGCCAGGCTCGCCAGCAGCGCGCACATGCCGGCCACCAGGATCAGCACGGTGCCGCGGCGGCCCCGCGCCAACGGGTGGATAGCCCGCCCGCTGCTGGCGGGCGGGGCCGTCCGGGGCCTACTGGGTGTCGAGGTTGGATGCATTGGCGGCTCCCCCGTTGTCCCACTGCGCCCAGCCGCCCCCGGGGGCCTGGGCGCGCTGCTGCCGGGCACCGCGCAGGCTGGTGCCGAAGGCGGTGAAGCTGAGGTCGACGTGCTCGCCGGTGGTCGGGCTGATCCAGCCGATGCGGCAGACCGTCGCATAGCGGTCGGCGGTGATGTAGCGGGCGACCGAGGTGCCGACCAAGGGCCAGTTCGCCGGTTGCGCCCCCATGAGGTTGGACTTGGAGGTGGTGAGGTCCTGGAAGTAGCTCAGATTCGCCGGGGTGGCCTCCTGGCCGGTATAGTAGTCCTGGCGCAGGAAGGCGGCGGCCTGGCTGACCGAGGAGACGGGGGTGGCCTGGTTGCCGGCGCCGCTCGCGCCCTGCGGCCGGAGCGGGAGCAGCGCGATGCTCACGTCCTTGGTGTCGCGGTAGAGGCCGCGCGGGACCTGGGTGCCCCCATCGGCATCGCCGAAGACGTTGACCGTGTAGGGTCCGGCAGGATACGAGAACTCGTAGGGCACGGCGTCGGCATTCTGCCCGTTTGCGGTCTTGTAGCAGTTGTAGCTGAAGATGGTGTTGGCAGGCAGGTAGTCGATCATGCCGTAGTAGCCGAGGGTGTTCTTCAGGCCGTCCATCTGGTTCGCCAGCCATTGGTGCGGCACCGTCACCGCGCCGTAGTGGTAGTACAGCCCGCTGGTGCCGCTGGGGAACTGCCCATAGGTGCCCGAGAACATCCCGTAGTAGCCGAAGCGCACATCATTGCCGTTGTTGCCGCGCGCACCCATGTTGGCCCTGGTCCAGACCGCCGGATCGCTCATCGACCAATTGTAGGTCGGATTCCAGCCGGTCAGGCCGGCCTCGTTGGTCGGCGGCAGCGAGCCGTCGATCGGCGGATAGGTGCCGTCGGGATTGGGCATCGGCGGCAGGCCGCCGGGCTTGAAGTTGGCCGGGGCGTTGGCGAAGGGGCAGAAGGGCAGGCCGGGGTTGCGGTTCACCTCGCCGCCATTGACGCCGCCGAAGGCGAGGCTGGGATCAGTGGGGTCGTCATAGGCGGTCCAGAAATCGACCTCATCGAGCGCCTTCATGAAGCCGGCGCGGATCAGCGCGTTCTCCAGCGACAGCCGGGTGGCGATGGTATAGCACTGCGAAGCGACCCGCATGCCGGCGAGGGTGGTATAGAGTATCGCCGAACCGAGGACGAGGGCGATCATCATCTCGATGAGCGTGAAGGCGGACCGCCTGCGCGGATGTGCTCGCAGCATGGTCATCATGCCCTCCTAACGGATGGTTGCCGGGACGCGCAGGTCATAGTAATTGAAGCGGCCGACCTGGACCGCGCGCAGGCGGACCGAGGTGGGGACCGGCCCGCGATCGAGCAGGCCGTTGGCATTGCGGTCGGCACCGTACAGGCCATTGAAGATCGCGGCGTTGCCGAGCCCCTGGTTCGCCTGGTCATGGGTGCCTTCGGTGGCGACGTGCGAACCGGTGGGGAGGTCCAGGCAGCTGCTGGTGAAGACCATGACCTTCTCGGGATTGAAGTAGCCGAACTGCTGCCAGTCCATGAAGGGAGGATTGGTCATCGCCCAGTTGAGGTTGCCGCCCTCCACCGGAGCGCCGAGCAGGTACTTTCCGGCATCGACCGGCGCGCTGGGGGCGGTCTCGCAGTCCTCGTAGGATTGCCAGTCGACGGTCCAGAAGACGATCTGCCGGCAGCGTTCCGCCGGGGCGAAGTGCTGGAAGAGGGTGAAGTCATGCTCGCCGTCGCCCCACAGCGGGTTCTGGGGAAAGGACACGTAGCCGGCATCGAGCGGATTCTCGCTCACCAGGGTGTTGCCGCCCTGGGCACCAAGATTCCAGGCCGGATAGGTGAAGCTCACCCCGAGGTTGCGGATCGGCTGGGCTGCGATCGGACGCCAGGCCTGCGCCTGGTAGCCGCCGGCATAGGTCTGACCGCTCAGCAGGTTGCCGGGCTGGAGCAGATCGAATTCGATCAGCGGATTGTCCGTCATGATGGCGCGCTGCAGCGGACGCGGCGCACCCCAGTCATAGGGGTACGAGGCGGCGAAGCGCATGCCGACCGCCAAGCACATCTCATGGTAGTCGGTGATCATGGCGCTGGTGAGGCGCATCGCCGGCGAGATCCCGCCGGCGGTCATCGCCAGGGGATTGATCGGCTCGCCGTTGGGATTGGACGAATAGCCGGAGACGGTGGTCGCTGCATGGGCCAGGAAGCGCAGGGCGCAGACCTGCTGGGCGAGGTTGGCGGGCGGCTGGGCGAACAGGCCTTGGACGTCGGCCAGCCCGGCAGTGCCGTTGATGAACGCCAGCGGCAGGCCCTTGCGGGTCGCATACCACAGGGCGCAGGCGAGGTAGTTGGTGGCGGTCTGCAGCGAGGCCATCGGCTGATTCGGCGGGTTGACCGTGGGCGAGGGGCTGGGCGCCGGCGCCTGCACGGTGGGGGGCACATACGGCTGGGCCAACCAGTGCCAATAATACCCCCCATAGGTGGCCGGGATGGCGCCGGTGGGGAAGGCAGGGACCGGCCAGATGTTGCTCCACACCATGCGGATATCCGGATCGGTGGTGTCCTCCCACAGGTAGGACGGATGCTCCATGTTGGGCAGGGAGACCGGCAGTTTGAAGGCGCTTATAGGCAGCCAGCCGCTCTGCTGGTGGTTGCCGAAGGCGGGCGGCGAGGGATAGGCGGCGTAGTAGGGCCAGGCCTTCCAGGGGAAGGCATAGAGGGCATTGTTCTGGGCATAGCCGACGATGCCCATCACCAGCCTCTGGGCATCGTTGGGCGGCTGGGTGTTCGCCCCGGTGAAGCCCGATTCGCTCAGTCCGGTGGTCGCCAGCGGCTGCGAGTAGTAGAGGTAGCCGCCCTGGGAGAGAATGGTCTGGATCTCATCGCCATCCGAATCCAGGCGCTGGGCGATGGTCAGCGGCAGGGGGAACATGCCGAAGCGGTAGGACGAGTCGCGCGCCTCGAGGTCAGGTGCCAGGTTGCGTCCGGTGACATGGACATCCCAGGCGTTGGGCGCCTCGGCCTCGAAGGCCGGATTGGCGTTATGCGAGGCGTTGTAGGACTCGACGATCTCCAGCGCCTTGGCCGCCGCATAGATGCGGAAGCGCGCATTCTCCTGCGCCTTGATACCCATCGGGAAGAGGATGAGGATGCTGATGACGCCGAAGGAGACCAGCACCAGGGAGATGGCGATCTCGAAGAGGGTGAAGCCGCAACGGCCCGACGCCACCCGGACGCTGCGCAGCTGCGCAGTGTACGGCTCATGCTCGTCGATTGGCCACGTCGCGCTCATCGCCGCCTTCCTCGTCCTGCTGCCTGGAACCTCACCACCGTGCCCGTCACGCGCGTCCCGATATCCCGATGCAAGCGACTCGACCGGGCGGCGCGCGCGATCACGCTGCGGTGCTGTCCGCAGCACCGACGGCGCGCAGCGCCTGCGGCCGCACCCGGGCCTGCTCTGGTTGGCGGCGGTTATGAGCAGCGCCGTTTGCCCTGTCTATCCCGAAGCGGGGGACGACGGACCTCTGCAGCAGGGTGATCGGATCGCTTCGGAGCACTTTTGGATCGTATTGGACACAGCCGAGGGTCGCGCATCCATACCCGGACACATGAGCATGCCAGTCTCTCGGGCGTGCCGGCCCCCGGCAGGGGCGGACTGTCACACCCAGGTCATCGGGGCACCCCTGGCTGAGCCTGGTGGAGGGAACTGTTGCGCTGCCGGGCAGGGGATGGGATGGGCCGCGCTTTCCACGCGCTTGCCACCGAGTCGCTATCCTCCCATCTCCAAGCCAGCAGCCTCACCGCCAGGCAGGTGCGACTGCCTGTTGTGGAGCAGCCTGCATGCCAATAATCCCGCCACTCATGCCCGACCCCACTCCTCCCGCACCCGCCCCGCCGACCGGCCAGCCGACTGCGGCCGGCTATGATGCCCAGCTGCCGGGCTGGCAGCAGCGGCTGAACCTCACTTGCGAGAACTGGATCTTCGCCTTCCTGGTCGCCATGGCGATCCGCCACTTCGCCCTGGAGGCGTTCCGCATCCCCACCGCTTCGATGGAGCCGATGCTCTATGGCGACCCGGCCTTCCTCAAGGGCGACAACGTCCTGGTCGACAAGCTGTTCTTCAAGATCACCGGGCCCAAGCGCTGGGATGTCACCGTCTTTCAGTATCCGGTACCTGAGATTGAAGGCGAAGGCGATGCCTATCCAGCCATCGACTTCACCGGCAAGCGGGTCGACATGGTGCTGCTGCGCCCGTTGATGTACCGCAATTTCGTCAAGCGCACCGTCATCCTCCCCGGCGAGACCTTCTACATCAGCGGCGGGGACATCTACCTCAAGCAGGCAGATGGCTCGTTCGCCGTGGCGCGCAAGCCGCCAGCCGTGCAGGAGGCCCTGTGGCAGGAGGTCTACCGCCATGGCGCCCAGAGCAATTACCTGCCCTGGCAGGGCGACGATGCCGCGAGCGTCGCCAGCGATGGCGACCACCTGACCTACACCTTCCACAACGGCGGGACGATGAGCTTCATCCAGCCGCTGCGCAACCTCTACCTCAAGCCGGGGATCTTCAAGGTGCGCCCGGCGCTGCCCGACGATGACAATCCGAATGCCCCGGAATATCCGGTCAGCGACAACCTCTACGAGAACGTCGACCTCTCGATGACCAGGCCGCAGTTCGTCTATCGGCCCAACGGCCGCACCGGCAATGCCTGGAACATGGACCAATGGGCCATCCGCAGGCTGAACAGCGCCGAGCTCGACAGCGGTAGCAACGGGGTGCTGCTCAACCGCACGATGCGCGAATACATCGGCGATGTGCGCTTCCGCGCCACCATCACCAAGCTCGAGGGCAGCGCGACGCTCGAGATCGCCCAAGGTGGCGCGCATTCGTACCAGCTGATCCTCGCCGCCAGCGGCTGGTCGGTGATCGGCGACGGAAAGACGCTCAAGAGCGGCAATGATCCGCTCATTGGACAGGAGATCACCTTCACCCATCTCGACAACCAGATCATCTTCGCCATCGCCGGGGTCGAGCTCCTGCGCACCGACGTGGCGGCGGTGGATCCGAACATCCAGCGTCTCGCCCTGCGTTGGCACGGCGCCGGCAGCCTGACGCTCAGCAGCATCTCGCTGTGCCGCGATGTGCATTACACCTCGACCATGCGCGGCAGCTTCCTCTGCGATGACACGCAGCAGGTGGCGCAGCTCGACTCGCGGATGCGCGATCCTCTCAACGCGAGCTCGAGCCAGCTCGACCGCGAGGCCGCCATGCTGCGCATGATCGAATCCGTGCACGCGCAGATGCTCCATATCGACGTGCAGGACCTGAGCGAGAAGCAGCGCACCCAGCGCCTGGGCTATAGCCCAGAGACCGCCATCACCGCCCCGCAGGGTGCCTACCTGATGCTCGGGGACAACAGCCCGCAGAGCCTGGACAGCCGCTGCTGGGGCTGGGTGCCGGCGGAGAACCTGCGTGGGCGGGTGCTGGCGGTGATCCTGCCACCCAACCGCTGGCGGCTGGTACGCTGATATGCCAGGCCCTCTGCATGCCGCTGCCGGCACGGCGAACCGTCTCCCGCTAGCAACCCTGGCGGGAAGCTCCAAGTCGGGGTTTTACGCCGGTTTTCCACGTAGATTTTTGGTTGCAAGCGCAGCGTGAGCAATTCATGGGTTTATGGAATATATCGTGTAGATTCTATGAATTTCGTCTCAACTATATACTTTGCAATGCCTTATATTCCCCCGCCTGGGGAGACCAGATGATGAATACTGTGGGAATTATGTCGAAAGGACGCCCCGGGCATGGGGGTTTTCCACAATGAGCATGTTCTCGGTCACCGGATTGTCGAAGCGCTTCGGACGCCGGTTGGTGGTCTCGAGCGTCGACTTGTCGGTCGAACCGGGTGAAATCGTCGGCTTGCTGGGCGCCAATGGCGCCGGCAAGTCCACCACCTTCCGCATGGTCCTGGGTCTGCTCAAACCGGAATCCGGCACCATCCATTTCCGCGGGCGCGACATCACCCGCATGCCGATGCACCTGCGTGCCCGGCTGGGCATGGGCTATCTCGCTCAGGAGCCGACCGTCTTCGCCCAGCTCACCGTCGCCGACAATGTGCGCATCGTCATCGAGCAGCACTATCCCAAGAGCGAGCACGACCACCGGCTGGAGACCCTGCTTGGCGAGCTGAACCTGCGCCATCTCTCCAAGAGCCTCGCGCGCAGCCTCTCCGGCGGCGAGCGCCGTCGCCTGGAGATCACCCGCGCCCTGGTGGTCGAACCCAAGCTGCTGTTCTTCGATGAGCCATTCGCCGGGGTCGATCCGCGCAGCCGCTCGGACATCGTCTCGATCACCAAGGAGCTCAAGCGCCGCGGGGTCGCGGTGCTGATCACCGATCATCATGCCGAGGCGATCCTGGGCATGGTCGACCGGCTCTACGTGATGGATTCAGGCACCATCATGGCCGAGGGCACGCCGCAGCAGATCGTCGACAACGCCGACGTGCGCGCGGTCTATCTGGGCGATGAGTTCCGCCTCTAAGCACCAGTCCGGTTGGCCGCGCCCCGGCACGTGCCCGCCCTTGTAGGGCAGAGGGGGGCAGGCACCATCGCCACCATGCCTGCCACCCTGGCCAGTGCGCGCCTGCACCTGATCATCAGCGCCAGCCTGCTCCTGCGCGATGACTGCCTGGCCGAGCTGTTGCGGCCGTGGAGCGGTCCGCTCAAGCGCGTCAGCGAACCACCTAACCTCGAGCGCATCGCCCTCGATCTCGATACCCCGTCGCTGTTCGAGGAGCCCTCCTGCTGGGTGGTGCGCTGCGATGCGCGGTATGTGCGCAAGCATGCCGAGCTCCTGCTGCGCGCCATCGGCGGCAGCGGAGCAGGCCGCCTGATCCTGCTGGCTCCCGGCCTGGAGAAGGCCGGCTCGGGCAAGGTCGCCGACCCGCTGACCGGCCTGACCAAGGCCCTGCGCGCCCAGGAGGCGCTGCATGAGGTGGCGCAGCCGGACGCCAAGGAGATGCCGGGCTGGCTGATCGCCCGCCTGACCAGCCTGCCGCAGGGGGTCGAGCGGCCCAAGCAGGTTGCCGAGGCGCTGCTCGGCCACCTGGGCGAGGACATCGATGCCCTGGCCGGGGCGCTGGCCACCTTGGCGATCTACGCCGGCGAGGGGCCGATCACCCCTGAGGCGGTGGAGGCCCTGGTGGTCGGTACCGCGGAGCGACCGATCTGGGAGTTCACCGGGGCGGTGCTCGAGGGCAATGCCGCGCGCGCCATCGCATTGATGCATGCGGGCGAAGGCCTCGAAGCCCAGCGGGCGCTGTCCGCCCTGGTCAGCGAGCTGCGCAAGCTGATCGCCTGCTGCGCCACCAGCGATGATGCCCTGGCCGCCCGCTTGAGCGGGGCGCGTGGACGACCCAACCTCTACTATGCCCGCCAGCGGGCGCGCCAACTCGGCAAAGCATGCCTGCAACGGCTCCTGCGTGGCTGCCAGTTGACCCAGCGGCAGCTGCGCCAGGGGGGGGGCAATCTCGAACTCGCGTTGGAGACCCTGGTGCTTCACGCACAGCGGATCATCCGTCCCGCCGGACGGTAGTTTGCGCTAGAGCGGACTGGCCACGGCGTTACGTTGCGCGCCAGCGTGAGGACGAGGCGCCATGGACATCTATTTCTGCGATCTGTGCGGTGTTCGGGTGACTGATATCGACCTCAAGGGAGGGCATGGGCTGCGCAGCAGCCATGACGTCATCTGCGCCAACTGCCTGGAGTTAGGCCACGGCAAGGACTGGCTGGCGCGCAGGCAGGCCCAGCTGAAGCCCACCCCGGCCAGCGCTTCGATCGCCGCATCAGGCTCTGCCGCATCCGCCCCGGCCAAGGCGGCGCGCGGCGGCGAATCGCGTCCTGCGGCCGCGGCGCTGCTCGACCGTGCCCGCGACCGGGCACGCACGGCCGAGGAGGACAATACCCCAGCCATCGCCATGCAAGTGCTCACCGCCGACCACAATGGCGAGGAGGCGCTGGCGCATGCCGGCCATTCCGAGCTCGAAGGCGATTCTGGGCCGCATGCCCAGGTGAAGCCGGATGAGAGCTCGAGCACCAGCCTCTCCGCGGCAGCCAGCAGCTTCTCGGCGCTGAGCGCGCCGTCCCAGCCAGCGTCCGCGCCCCACCACCACAGCGATGATCTCGACGACAAGATCAAGGTGCCCGCCAGCATTGAACGCGACGACACCGAACGCTCGCCGATCCTGCCCGACGATCAGGGCACCGACTCGCCCTTCTCCTACGCGCAGAACCCCGACGAGACCGCCAAAGACGACGATGAGCAGCCGAGCGAGCAGGTCGCCAGCGACGACGCCGACCGCCGGGTCAGCGCCAAGGACGAGACGCTTCCCTCCGAGCGTCCACCGGTCAGGGCCGACTCCAAGAGCACCATCAGCCCGACCACCCCGACCAAGCGCTCCTCGACCAAGACCCCGAAGGCCAAGACGGGCAAGCTTTCCGGCCGGACGCGAGCAAAGAAGACCAGCAACCGCTCGGTGATCCTCATCAGCTGCATCACCCTGCCGCTGCTGCTGGTGATGATCTACCTGCAATTCATCCGCACCCCAGCCAGCCATGGGCCGCGCAAGGTGGTGACGATCAACATCAGCGACGTGGTCAAGAAGAGCATCTCCGATGCCCACCTGGAGGCCACCTTGGCGCTGCATGCCTCGCCGATGAAGGCCGAGCAGCTCGCCGCCGCCAAGGACAAGATCCAGGCGGTGACCACCGACATCAACAACTATGTCCATGAGGCGGAGAAGGCCGGCATGAGCGAGGAGGACATCGAGCGAGCGCTCGAAGCCGCGCACTGGCAGGATGTCTTTAGCCTGATCAAGAACCTCAACGACGAGCGGATGAAGCTGCAGAGCCACTGAGCCCGAACGGCTCGTCGCGCTAGCCGCCAGTGGCAAATCTCGGGCGCCCGCCATCCTCCAGGCGATGCCCGCCCTCGCCCCCCAGCAGCAGAGCTTCCCCGATGGCCGCGCCGCCGCCTGGTGGGTGCTCGAGGCGATCAATGCCGGCGAGGTCGATCGCGTCGGCGATGCGCTGAGCTCCCGCACCTTGGATGAGCGCGAAGGGGCGCTGGCACGCGAGCTCGCCCTGGGCGTCATCCGCCACCAGCGCCTCTACGACCACCTGGCCGCCACCTTCCTGCGTCCGGGCGACCAGCCGCAGCCGCTCCTGCTGGCGCTGCGTCTCGCCGCCCACCAGTTCTTCGCCCTCGACCGCATTCCGGTGCACGCGGCAGTGGATGCCAGCGTCGAGCTCCTGCGCACCCATGGGCATCAGCGCCTGACCGGGGTGGCGAATGCGGTGCTGCGCAAGCTCAGCCGCCTGCGCCTGGCCGAACGCACCGGCGAGGGTCCCCTGGGCCGCATCGACCCGCAGCACTGGCCGGCCCAGCCCGCCATCCTGCACAGCCTGCCCGATGCCCTGGTCAACGACCTGCGACCACTGCTATCCAGCGAGCGCACCCTGGCCCAGCTCAACCTCGTCCCACACCTGTGCACGCGCAGCCGCCCGGGCGCACCGCGACCCAACGGCGCCGGCATCCTGCGCCAGGAGGGGCCATGGAGCTGGTGGAGCGATCCGCGCGAGGCGCTCTCTGGGCAGGTCGCACGCGGCGAGGGGGTGGTCCAGGACCGCTCCCAGGGCCGGGTCGCCGACATCAGCGGCGCACGCCCAGGCGAACTGATCCTCGACCTGTGCGCCGCCCCGGGGGGCAAGGCGGTGGGCTTCCTCGAACGTGGCTGCCAGGTCATCGCCTGCGACATCGAGCCGCGCAAGATCGCGCGCCTGCGCGAGAACCTCGGCCCGTCGGTGGCCCTGGCGATCCAGGACGCCCGCCGCCCCGCGCTCCAGCCGGTCTTCGATGTGGTGGTGGTCGATGCGCCATGCTCGAATGCGGGGGTGCTGTCGCGCCGTCCCGAGGCCCGCTGGCGCTACCGCCAGCCCTACCTGGCCCAGCTGGAACGCCTCCAGGTCGAGCTCATCCGCGCCGCCAGCACGCTGGTGGTGCCGGATGGCAAGCTCATCTATGCCACCTGCAGCCTCAGTCCGCGCGAGAACCAGGCCATCACCCATCGGCTGGATGGCTGGCGCATCCTCAGCGAGGAGCTGAGCTGGCCCGACCAGTGGCAGGGGGGGGCCTATGCGGCGGTCCTGGTGCGCTCGGCCTCGCCGGCGCGTGGGGAGTGATCCTCAGGGCGCATCCTGGCGCAGCAGCCGAGTGGTGCCGCCGGACGGCGTCCGGGTCAACTGCTCGACCGGCAGCTCGAGGTGGGCGGCGTCATTGATCGCATCGACCCGGCCTGGGCGTGGTACTCGTCCACCCGTGCCCAGCGCGAACGGCCGGATGCGGCAGATGCAGGCGTTGCCGATGCTCATATGCCACATGCTGCGCAGGTCGATGCCCAGGAGGTGGGATAGGTAGGCGCGCATGACGCCGCCATGGCTGACCACCGCGATGCGCTCCCCGGGATGGCGGCGCGCCACATCGTCGAGGATGCCGACGATGCGCGTCTGCGCCGCGACATACGATTCGCCGCCGCCACGCACCAGCGCGGGGTCGCGCTCCTGCCACTGCGCCCACTCCTCGGGGAAGCGCATCGCGATCTCGGCCGTGCTCAATCCCGACCAGCGTCCCACATCGATCTCGCGCAGGCGGGAATCCAGCTGGATGCTGATGTGCAGCGCCTCGCTGAGATAGACGGCGGTCTGGAGCGTGCGTGCGAGATCGCTGCTGTAGATCGCGCTGAAGTCGATGCGGCCGAGCCGCAGGGCGAGCCGGCGCGCCTGCTCATGGCCGAGATCGGTGAGCGGCAGGTCGGCCTGCCCTTGCAGCAGGCCATCGCGATTGCCGGTGCTCTCGCCGTGGCGGATGAGCCACAGGCTGGTCTCGTCGGCTGGCGTGGGGAAGCCGTCGTCGTCGCTCATGGTGTCCGCTTCGTCCCGGCATGCTCCAGCACGTGCGCTGATGCACAAGGGCAGGAACCCCCGCTGCTGCGTGCACGCCGGTTGCATGACCAAGCCCTGACGGCAACCTCCGCACCTCAGCCACCGGCCAGCACCGGTGGCGATGCACCGCCGCTGCAGCGCCCCTGCGGTGGCCACACTCTGGAGATGGATGTCCATGCGCGCCAGCCGAATGAATCTCGTCACCTTGCGCGAGGATCCCAGCGATGCCGAGGTCGCCAGCCACCGGCTGCTGATGCGCGGCGGCTTCCTGCACAAGAGCGGCGCCGGCCTCTACCTCTACGCACCCCTGCTCAAGCGCGTGCTCGACAAGGCGAGCGCGATCATCGCCGAGGAGATCAGTTCGACCGGCGCTCTGGAAGTGACCATGCCCATCATGCAGGAGCAGGGGCTGTGGCAGAAGAGCGGCCGCTGGGACATCTACCAGGCCAGCCGCACCATGCTCACCGTCACCGACCGCGGCGGTCAGATCTTCGGCCTGGCGCCCACCGCCGAGGAGGTGGTGACCGACTATGCGGCGAGCATCGTCAAGAGCTACAAGCAGCTGCCGGTCACCTTCTTCCAGCAGCACACCAAGTTCCGCGATGAGATCCGGCCGCGCTTCGGCCTGATGCGTGTCAAGGAATTCATCATGATGGATGCCTATAGCTTCCATGATAGCGATGCCTCCCTCGATGCCACCTACGAAGCGATGCGCCAGGCCTATCAGCGGGCGTTCCGGCGCCTGGGCCTTGAGGCCTTCTCGGTCGAGGCCGACTCCGGCGCCATCGGCGGCAGCGGCAGCCATGAATTCATGGTCGCGGCCGCGGTCGGCGAGGACGCCATCCTCTACTGCACCGCCTGCGGCTACGCTGCGAATGTCGAGCGGGCGATCGCACGCCTGGCACCCGCTCCGACCTGGAGCGCGCCGGGCGCGGCGACCGCCGTCCACACGCCCCAGGTCGGTTCGATCACCGATGTCCTGCCCTACCTGCACGCCCATGGCTACCCGGACGTCAAAGGCACGCATCTGGTCAAGATGGTGCTGTTCATCGCCTCCTACGCCGACAAGAGCACGGCCAAGGTCGCCGCGGCGGTGCCCGGCGACCGCCAGGTCAACGACGTCAAGTTCTCCAATGCCCTCACCCGCATCGCCGGTGCGCGCGGGCCCGTCCTGGCGCTGCGGCCGATGCATCCGGAAGAGGTGGTCGCCGCGACCGGCGCCGCACCCGGCTTCGCAGGTCCGCTGACGGGACTCTCGGTCGATGCGCTGATCGTGGATCGCGCCATCCCGCGCGACCTGCCCGTGGTGGTGGGCGCCAACCGCACCGATCATCATATCGTCGGCCACATCCTGGCGCGCGACTCCGCCGGCCTGGCGATCACCGCCGACGACATCATCACCGCTGAGGCCGGGGATGGCTGCCCGACGTGCAGCGCGCAGCTGCAGCAGAAGCGCGGCATCGAAGTCGGGCACGTGTTCAAGCTCGGCACCAAGTATTCGCTGTCGATGAAGGCCGAATTCACCGGCCAGGACCAGAAGCTGCATCCCTTCATCATGGGCTGCTACGGCATCGGCACCTCGCGCGTGGTGGCAGCCGCGGTCGAGCAGCACCACGACGCCGACGGCATCCGCTGGCCGCTGTCGATCGCGCCCTACCACGCGGTGGTGGTGCCGGTGGGCAAGCCCGGGGATGCAGCGGTGGAGCAGGCGGCGCAGAAGCTCTACGAGCAGCTCGACGAGGCCGGCATCGAGGTCATCCTCGATGTGGTCTACAACCACACCGCGGAGGG
>PLEW01000217.1 GCA_003136555.1 Planctomycetota bacterium
AATCGTTCGGCCTCCATCCGCATCCCGTTCGTGCAGGGCGACAAGGCACGGCGCTTCGAGTTCCGCTGCCCCGATTCCGCTGGCAGCCCGTACCTGGTCACCGCGGCCATCCTGATGGCCGCCATCGATGGCATCAAGAATCAGATCGATCCGGGCAAGCCGATGGACAAGAACATCTACGACCTNNCAGCTGGCGCAGATCCCGTCGACCTGCAAGAGCCTCGAGGAGGCGATCGCGACCATGGAAGAGGACAAGGCCTGGCTGACCGCGGGCGATGTCTTCACCGAGGACATGCTCGAGGCCTATGTGGCCTACAAGCGCGAAGCCGAGATCGAGCCGCTGAAGCTCCGCCCGAATCCCTACGAGTTCTACCTCTATTACGACGCCTGAGCGGCGCGTACGGTCATGGACCGCGAGAAAACCCGGAGCAATCCGGGTTTTTTTGTAGGATGACGGGAGGTGGGAAGGGGGTCGTGCAACCAAGCGGTCCATTCGCGGGCGTTGGCGTTCCGGCCATTCCCGTCCCGCGGGCCAAGGCCGAAGGCAGCCCTCCCTGCATCATGGCGGTGTGGGTGCCCTGGCCCCTCAGCAGCATGGCCAACCGTTCAGCCACGCCATCCTCTGGCGTTGCCTCCACCAGGCCCATCCCATAGTACAACGGCAGACAGGATACGGCTCATGATCCCGCATTACTACAAAGGACTCCTGATCGCCACGGCTTTGCTGCTGGGCCTGACCTACTATCTCGGTCTGGTGCACGGCTATGATCGCGGCAGCGCTGACGGCGGCCTGCTGTTCAGCAAGTATGATCGTGCCACCCGGGGCATCGCGACGATCTCTGCCGCGCCCGGTGGCGAAGCGGTCGCGACCGCGAACGCAGCGCTCGGCATCCAGGCGATCGAGGAGGAGAACAAGGCGGGATTTGTGGGCTACCTGCTCGACTGGCGGAGAAAGCCGATTCTCGAGCTCGGTGAGCAATTCGACCAGATGTATCGCTCATCGGGAGCCGCCGAGCGGAAATAGGACCATGGCACGGAGCTGCGTCACCCGCCTCAGAGAAGCCGCCGAGATGATCGGGGACGTCCCACGCTTGGCACGAGCGACGTTGCAGCTATCGCATGCGCGACCAGCTACCGCAAGCATTGGGACCGTGGCGCCCATCACCCAGTAAGGCCGGCACGGAGCGGGACGTCCTGCAGGCAGCAGGACCTTCAGGCAGCACCCACATGGGTGAGCGGTATCATCTGAAACGATGACCACGCTCTGACCGTTGAGCGCACTCGAGCAAGGATGCTCCATGATGAGGCGATCACCACCACTGGGCACGGGCATGGTCCTGTGCTTGCAGCCACCCAGCTGCGGCAATCCATCCGACGACTGCCACGGGCTCACGGTGGAGCAGATGGCAGGCTGCTGCAGGCGCAGCGGCCGTATCGGATGCGCCGAGGCGCCATCCTCGCGTCGGCGCATCCGCGCCTGCCCCCCGCGACGAGCTGGAGCGTGGTGATGACCACTCCGCGCATACTCATTGTCGATGACAGCGCCGGCGACCGGGAGCTGTTCACCGAGGCCTTCCACAGCGAAGCGCCGACCCTAGCCGTCCATTCGGTCCCGAATGTGCAGCAGGCGGTTGGCGAACTCCAGGTGGCTCATTTCGCCCAGCGCTCGTTCAGCGTCCTGCTGCTCGATGCGATGATGGATGGCGAATTCCCAAGCGAGCTCTTGCGCTTCATCCGCGCCAATCCCACCCATCAGCAGCTGCACGTGGCCGTCATATCGACCGCGATCTCGCCGCAGGTCACCCAGGAGTATCGGCGCTTCGGCGTCGAACACTTCGTCACCAAGCCCAGTTCCTGGCAGGAATTCCTGGCCTTCGCACGCGTCATCCAGACCACCTTCCTCCAGACCGGACAGCAATCCCCATGGGGGGTGCTGGCGATCGGAGCACCCGGGGATGCGCACGGTCGCCGATGAGGGTCTGACGAGCGGGCGCAGTGGCTTGGACCAAAGCCCGGGGACGATGCCGGTCAGTTGGCGACTGGGATGGTCACGTCAACCGACATCGAGTCGTTGGTGTAATCCTGCTCGAGGATGACATCGCCGGGGTTGATCACCACCGTGTATTCATGCAATCCGGCGGTTGCGGCCGGTATCACCGCGTCAACGCCGACGCTGGCGTTGGCGGCGATGCTGGTGACGGTGCCGCTGGCCAGGATGGTAAGGCCTTCGAGCACTTGGTAACCGACATTGACGGCGGTGGTGCCATTGCCCGAGGTGTCGGTATTCAGGATGGAGAAGCTGACCGTGATCGGCGTGGTCGTGGTCGGATTGGCGGGCGTCAGGGAGGGTGGGACGTCGATCGAGAGATCGAAGTCGGCGAAGGTCAGGGTCAGCGAGGAAAAATTGCTGGCGGTGTCGCGTTGCAGCAGGAGGTTCGAGGGATCGATATCGGCGGTGTAGATGTGCGTTCCCCCGCCAGCGGGAGCGGGAACGGCGCTGGAGATCAGGGGCGTGATCCCACCCCCGGGGATGGAACCGATCGTTCCGGAGGCGACCACGGCGTTCAAATCGCCGTCCAGGAAGATGATCCAGGGCACGTTGTTGATCGCGCTCTCGGCCAGGCTCTGAATGGAGAAGCTCAGGGTAACGCCATCATTCAGGCCAGGCGTCAGGTCGGATGAGGTCAACTGCGTGGCGTATTGGAGCACCGGCCCATCGGTTGGATGGGGGTTGGTATAGCAGCCGGTCAACAGGCTCAGCACGAGCAGCATCGACGACAAGGAAGACAAGGAGCGCATAGGGCAGGGGGCCTTGGTGAGGGGGGCTGATTGCAGCATGATCCACCCCCTGATGCAAGCGATACGACCGATTCAGGCTGTCGACGGCCGCGCGGTGAGGGGATGACAGCCAGTCCAGCACCTTGCACCCAAGGGTGCCGTTGGCACCCTGCGACGTGCCAGCAGGGCAGCTGGCGGGCCCGCTCCGGTATCCACGATGCAGGATCCTATGTCCCGCTCAGAGATCATGGTGCTGGCGCTGTCGCTCGGCGGCATCTGCCTCTTGCCGGCCGAGGACATCGACGTCAACGACCTGAGGCTGAAGGCCGGCATCCTGTCGGACGCCTACAAGCAGGCGGCGCCCACGGTGGATTCCGCGGCGCCCACCTATACCACCTCCCTGGCCACCAATGCCGATTCCAATGGCCGGATCGAGCTGGAATGGTGCCATATCGCCTTCGGCGATGGTGGCGGCCTGGTGCTCGGGGTGGACCTCGCGCTCAACCGCGCCCACTTCACCAACAGCGACCATAACACCACCCTGTGGTCGCCCGTCGCCGATGGCGTGATGGGGTATGCCCTGCGCTTGGGCGACATCCTCCATGCAGAGGCGACGCTGTTCGGCGGCGAGGGACGCGCCAGCGAGGATGGTCTGGGGTTCAACGCCCTGCGCCACGGCTCGGCTTATTATGAATATGGCGGACGCATCGCCCTGTACGGCACCTTCGCCTCGGCCTACCAGGTCGGGATCGAGGTGCCCTACCGCTTCACCAAGACGAGCGCGACCTCGAGCTACGTCGGCTCCGACGGCAACTGGGAGACCGTCACCGATACCAGGCGCAGCGTCGGCGGCTTCGCCTGCCTGCTCGTCCTGGGGACGCGCTTCTGATCCTCACCCGCTCGCCGGCGACGGAGATCACAGCCGTTCCTGCCGGCATGGCGGGCTATGATTGTGGCGCTGGCTTTGCCGACTAGCCTGCCGGCATGAAGACCTCCTTCGACCTGATCGTCATCGGGAGCGGACCGGCGGGCGAAAGCGGTGCTGCCGAGGCGGCACGGATGGGCAAGATGGTGGCGCTGATCGATAGCCGCATCGATCTGGGCGGCAACTGCTGCCATACCGGAACCCTGCCATCGAAGACCCTGCGCGAAAGCAGCCTGGCGCTGTCGCATGCCATCGATCACGCCTTCCTCCCGCCGATCAGCATCCATGACGATCATCCGATCACCATGCAGGATTTCACCTACCGGGTCCGCTATGTGATCTCGCGCGAGGCGGCGCGCATGCGCAGCCTGATGGAGCGCGCAGGAGTGCAGGTCTTCAATGGCACGGCCCGCTTCCTCGATGACCATACGGTCGAACTCGGCGGGGGCACGACAGAGGCGCTCCGGCTCACCAGCGACCACCTGCTGATCGCCTGCGGCAGCCGGCCGCTGCGGCCTGCCACCATCCCCTTCGATGGCAAGCAGGTGTTCGACAGCGACGAGATCCTCACCTTGGAGCGCCTGCCCAAGAGCCTGATCGTCGTCGGCGGAGGGGTGATCGGCAGCGAGTACGCGACCATCTTCAGCAACCTCAGCATCCCGGTCCAGCTGGTCGAGGGCAAGAACGTCCATCTGCCATTCATCGACCAGGAGATCATCGCCTTCCTCCATCGCGAGATCGCCAAGCGCCCCCTGACCCTCGAGCTGGGGGTAGCCATCAGCAGCGTCGCCCTCAAGGACGGCCAGGCACAGGTGGTCCTGGCGAACGGGCGCACGCTCACCGCCGAAGCGGTCCTGTATGCCAGCGGCCGGACCTCCAACGCCGACCGCCTCGACATCGCCAAGGCCGGCGTGGCCTGCGATCAGCGCAGCACCATCAAGGTCGACAAGGATTACCACACCAATGTGCCGCATATCGCCGCCGCCGGTGACGTGATCGGCTTCCCGGCGCTGGCCGCCACCAGCTGGGACCAGGGTCGCGCCGCGGTGCGCGAGCTGTTCGGCAAGGAGGGCACCGATCCGCAGAAGATCCTGCCCTATGGCATCTACACCATCCCCGAGATCAGCACCGTCGGCGTGAGCGAATCCGAGGCGCGGGCTGCCGGGACGGCGGTGGTGGTGGGCCGATGCGAGATCGGCAACACCGCGCGGGGCATCATCAGCGGCGACAACGGCCTGCTGAAGCTGGTCTTCGATCGCGCATCTCGACTGCTGCTGGGCGCGCACTGCATCGGCGCACGTGCCACCGACATCATCCACATCACCATGATGTGCATCCGGCTGCGCGGGACCATTACCGACCTCACCGATTCGGTGTTCAACTACCCGACCGTCAGCGATGCGATCAAGAGCGCCGCGCTCGATGCCCTGTGGCAGCTGGATGCCAAGGGACAGGACGGATGAGCAGGCTGAGCGTGCGCGGATGCCGGTGAGCGAGCTTCCACCCCACACGCCCGCGGCTGACGCTCCGGTACGCACCCCCGCATCTGGGCGGCTCTATCTCCTGGTGCTGATCGGGATGGTCGTCGGCGGGCTGCTCGGTGCGCTGCATCCCGAGGCTGGCGTGGCGTTGAAGCCGGTCGCCGACGGCTTCATCAGCCTGATCAAGATGGTCATCACGCCGGTGATCTTCTGCTCGGTGGTGCTCGGCATCGCGGTGATGGGCGATCTGCGCAAGCTCGGACGGGTTGGCGCCAAGGCGCTGATCTACTTCGAGGTGGTCTCGAGCATCGCGCTGTGCATCGGCCTGACGCTGGCCAATGTCATCAAGCCCGGTGCGGGCATGCATGCGGACCGTCATGCCCTCGACACCGCCAGGACGGCGGAGTACGTCAGCAAGGCGCATGGCCAGAGCATCGCCGAGCATCTGCTCGGCATCATCCCCAAGACCTTCTTCGGCGCCTTCACCGCCGACGGCAGCATCCTCCAGGTGCTGCTGATCGCCATCCTCTTCGGCATCGCCTTGGCCGGTCTGGGCGAACGGGGACGCGCGGTGACGACCTTCCTCGAGAGCGCCAATCTGGCCTTCTTCGCCGTCATCCGCCTGGTGCTGATGCTCGCCCCCCTGGGGGCAGGGGCGGCGATGGCGGTGACCATGGGCACATTCGGACTCGAGGCGCTCAAGCCGCTGGCCTTGCTGATCGGCACCTTCTACCTGACCTGCCTGGTGTTCATACTCGTGGTCCTGGGTGCGATCGGCTGGATGTGCAAGGTCAACATCGTGCGCTTCATCATCTACATCAGGGACGAGGTGATGACCGTGCTCGCCACCTCGTCATCGGAATCGGCCCTGATGCCGCTGATGGTCAAGCTGGAGCGGCTCGGCTGCCCACGCAGCGTGGTCGGCGTGGTGGTGCCGACCGGCTATTCCTTCAATCTCGACGGCACCAACATCTACCTCACCCTCGCCTCGCTGTTCGTCGCCCAGGCGCTGGGCATCGAGCTGACCCTGGGCGAGCAGCTCACCCTCCTGGGCGTGGCGATGCTCACCAGCAAGGGGGCTGCGGGCGTCACCGGATCCGGCTTCGTCACCCTCGCCGCCACCTTGACGGTGGTGCCGAGCATACCGGTGGAGGGGCTCGCGCTCATCCTCGGCGTCGATCGCTTCATGAGCGAGGCGCGAGCGGTCACCAACCACATCGGCAATGGCATGGCCACCCTGGTGGTCTCGGCCTGGGAAGGGGAGCTCGACACCGCGCGGCTCGCCGCCGAGCTCAGCGGACGCTCAGCGCCTGCATGACGTGGCGGGCTGCCGTCCCCATCCGGCCAGCCAGCCGCCCATGGGGGCGCAGGCCGTCGGGGGGCGTGCCAACCGCTATTTGATCGTGTCGGACTTCAGATAGGCGACGATGTCGGCGAGCGACTGCGGGGTGAGTCCCATCATCTCGGCGCTGAACATCAGCGAGCGCTTCATCTTGGTCAGCGACTTGATCTTGGACCTGGGCACGGTCTGGACGATGCCGCCGATGGACTTGATGATCACCGGATCGCCGCTCTGGATGACGATGCCGTCGATGATGGTGCCGTCGGCGGCGACGAGGTGGCTGGCATCATAGCCGAGGGCGATGTCGGCCGAGGGGTTGATGATGGAGTCGAGGATGACCTCCGCCGGCTGGGTGCGCCCGAAGTAGGTGAGATCGGGTCCGAGCTCGCCGCCCTGGTTGCCGATGTGGTGGCAGGTGTAGCAGATCTGCACCGCGGCGTGGCCGCGCTCGACATCGCCGGCCATCTGCTTGATCTCGGGGATCGGCGGCAGCTTGGACGGCCCGGGCGGCGGCTCGGGGCTGATGGTGGCGATGAGCTTGACGGTGTCGGGATCGTAGAGCCCGCTGGCCTTCATCTGGCCCGCGAGGTCGAAATCCTTCCAGTCGTTGTTCTTGCGGTTGAACAGCCACCAGGTGGCCTGGGCCACGAAGGGGAAGTCCTTGGTCAGGGCGATCTCGACCATCGCCTTGGACGCCTCGGCGGTCTTGATGAAGGCGATGGCATCCATCGCCAATCTGCGCTGGGCGGCTTTGACCTGGGGATCGAGCGCGCGCGACTTGAGGTCGGCGACCGCATCCGGTGAGCCGAGCCGCCAGGCGATGCGCGCGAAGGCGTCGCTCCACGCCGAAGGCGAGGAGCCGAGGACGGCCGAGACCGCAGCGTAGACCTCGCGCTCCTTGCCCTGGCTGCCGATGCCGAAGGCCTCGAGGTAGGCGCGGTCGACGCCATCGTACTGGCGGGCGATCTGCACCAGGATGTCCTTGCTGTCGGCGACCGGGACGTCACGCATGGAGAGCGCGACCTCGCGGCGCACCAGCGGCGATGGGTCGTTGGCCATGCGCTTGGCCATGGCCAGGACGTCGTGATTGGCGCGGCGCAGGGCGCGATAGGCGACCATGCGCTTGATGTCGCTGGTGTCGGCGAGCACCGGGATGACCTGTGCCACCCCGGCATCGCCGAGCTGGGCGAGCAGCCACAGCGCGCGCGCGGCGAGGTAGGGATTCTCGTCCTTGAGCAGGGCGCTGACCGCCGGCACCGCCTTGTCGCCCTGGGCCTTGAGGTGGATGAAGCCGGAAAAGCGCACGTTCACCGCCGGACTGGATAGCGCCTGGATCGCCCCCGCGATGGTGCTGAGGTCGATCTTGGGCACCGTCAGCTTGACCCCCTTGGGGGCGATGCGGTAGATCGCGCCCGACCACGACTTGTCGAGGGTCTGGTGGCCGCCCACGCGGGCATCGAACCAGTCGGCGACATAGATCGCGCCATCGGGTCCGACCACCACGTCGGAGGGGCGGAACTTGGTCTTCAGATCATCATTGGGCTTGCCGCCGGTGAAGTCGGAGCCGGCAAACACCTTCTCGGTGTTGGTGGTGAGGAAATCGAAGCGCTCGAGCTTGAAGCCGGCGCCATCGGGCTTGGGGAAGTAGCCGAACACCACATTGCGCCCGGCCTCGCAGGCGAGCAGCAGGCCGCGCCACTTGTCGCCCATCGCGCCATTCTCCACGAACGCCACTCCGGTCGGCGATCCGCCGCCGTAGACGTCGCCCGCCGGCATGGTGCCGGGATCGTCCTGCCGCCACTCGGCGACCTGGGTGCTCTGGCCCGGGCGCTTGTCGGCGCCCCACGAGCGCTTGCCGTCAGGCGAGTTGAAGCCGGCACTGCCGAACTCCATCACCGCCGACACCCGGCAGGCGGGCGGGTCGTCGTTGTCGCTCTGGAAGACATCGCCGTAGGAGTTGACGGTCTGCTCGTAGGAGTTGCGGTAGTTGAAGCCGATGATGGCGGCATTGGTGCCGTCGGGGTTCATGCGCGCGGTGAAGCCGCCGACGTAGACGTGGCCATCGTCGCTGGCCATGCCCGCGATCGCCGCCGGATTGATCGCCGACTTGCTCATGTCGTAGTGGCTGCCGATGCGGAAGGTCTTGCCCGAGCGGTCGGTGAACTGCGCGCCGGTGTTGCCCTGGTTGAGGTACCACAGGCCGTCAGGGCCGGCGGTCAGCTTGTGCAGGCTGTGGTCATGGTTCCAGCCGTTGAAGCCGGTGAGCAGGACCTCGCGCTTGTCGACCGAGGGATCGAAGACGTGGGTGTGATTGACGTCGGTGTAGACCAGCAGGTCGGGCGGCTGCGAGACCACCACCTGGTCGCCGAGCACAGCGATGCCGAGCGGCGCGACCAGGTCCTTCTCCTGGACGAACACCGTGCTCTTGTCGGCCTTCCCGGCACCCTTGGTGTCCTCGAGCACGACGATGCGGTCTCCGGCGATGCGGCGGCCGGACAGGCTGCGGTAATTGACCCCTTCGGCCACCCACACCCGGCCATCGATATCGATGTCGATGTTGGTCGGATTGTAGAGCAGCGGCGATGTCGCCCACAGGGTGACCTCGAGCCCTTCGGGAAGGCTGAACAGCGATTCGGGGACGAAGGTCGGGCCATCGATGATCGGCTCGTGCGGCACGTCCTTCGGTGCATCGGCGGCGCTGGCCGGGGGAGCAGCCATCACAGCGAGGGTAGCGACCAGGCCGATGCCGAGCAGGCGCGTCAGCGGGTTGGAAGGGCAGGCGGAGGAGGCGGTGATGATCATCGGTGTGGTATCCGTGCGGCTGGTGCCTGGCTCAGGAGGGGGTGGCTCCCTGCGGAACCCAGGCGTGGAATGGATGCCGCCTGCAGGCGGGGTGGAGGGCGCGGCTGGCGGGTGGGCATTGCATGGGCTTGGCATGCACCCGCAAGGGCCAAGTCGCGGGCAGGACAGGCGGTGAGCTAGCCATTACCCGGTTCCGGGGGCCGGCGTTGTCACCATCGGCAGCGGGCCTCGGCGGCCCGACCGGGGCGCCTCACCGCAGGACCTTGCCCGGCATGCGCTACGGCGATGATCGTCAGCGTCATGACCATGCACTGCTCCGCCCATCACCGCGTGCGCCGACCTGCAGGCTCGTGCCAACCGGCAGCTGGGGGGCGGTGAGCCGGTTCGATTGCGTGGTGATCGGTGGCGGGGCCGCCGGACTGTGGTGCGCCATCACCGCGGCGCGTCGCGGACGCCAGGTCGCGGTCCTCGATCATGCCGAGCGTCTGGGCAAGAAGATCCTGATTTCAGGAGGCGGACGCTGCAATTTCACCAACCTGCACGCTGGTCCAGAAAACTACCTTTCCGACAACCCGCATTTCTGCCGCTCGGCGCTGGCGCGCTTCACGCCTGAGGACTTCCTCGAGGCCATCCGCGAGCATGGCATCGCCTACCACGAGAAGAAGCTCGGCCAGCTGTTCTGCGACGGCTCGGCCAAGCAGATCGTCGCCATGCTGCTGGCCGAGTGCGCCGCTGCCGGCGTGACCATCATGACCTCGTGCCGCATCGACCAGGTGGTCCGCTCCCCGGACGACGGCTTCTCAATCATCACCTCGCTGGGTGTCATCGCCGGCGGGCGGCTGGTGGTCGCGACCGGGGGGTTGTCGATCCCGCAGACCGGCGCCAGCGATTTCGGCTACCGCATCGCCCGCCAGTTCGGCCTGCCCATCATCGCCCCTGAACCGGCGCTGGTGCCGCTGACCATGCCGAGCCAGGAGCAGCTGGACGAGCTGAGCGGAGTCTCGGCGGACAGCGAGGTCGACGCCGGCGGGCAGGCATTCCGCGAACACCTGCTCTTCACCCATCGCGGTCTGAGCGGGCCGGCCATCCTCCAGGCGTCGTCCTACTGGCGGCCCGGGAGCGTACTGTCGATCGATCTGCTGCCGGGGCATGACCTCTCCCGCCTGCTCACTGCGGCGCGTGCGCACGGCAAGCTGCTGGTGTCGAGCGCCATCGGCGACCTGCTGCCCAAGCGGCTGGTGCAGCGGTGGCTCGGCAGGAACGGGGGGGATCGGCCGGTCGCAACGCTGAGCGACCAGGCGATCGCGGCGCTGCATGCCGCCTTCCATTCCTGGCAGGCGACACCGGCGGGCAGCGAAGGCTATCGCACCGCCGAGGTCACCCGCGGCGGGGTGGACACCAGGGCCCTCTCATCCCAGACCATGGAGGCCCGCGACCTCCCCGGCCTCCACTTCATCGGCGAAGTGGTGGACGTCACCGGCTGGCTCGGAGGCTACAATTTCCAGTGGGCCTGGGCCTCGGGGAATGCCGCCGGCTTGGCGGTCTGAGGGCTGCAGACGGGCTACTCGGCCTTCTTGTTGGCCAGGGCCGCGGCGGCGTACTTCTCGGGGTCCTTCTTGATGTCGCTGATGCATTCCTTGCAGCACACGCCGATCGTCACCTTGGTGCCGTCCTTGAGCGTGACCGTGTAGGGCTTGGTGTCGGCGTCGACCTTGTCGCCGCTGCCGGGGCAGACGGTATTGACCGGCTTGTCGTCGCCGGCCGCGGCATACGAGCCGGTGAGCGAGGCGATGGCCAGGAGCGCGAGCAGGAGGCGCATGGGACGTCCTTGGGGGTGGGGGGTGCGAGGCGGGGCGGCGATCAGCCGGCAGTGTCCCGCGCGTGGGCGAGGTTCCAGGAGCAATCGCTCAAACGTGCGGCAGGCGCATGAAACCGCGATTCCAGGCTGGGGGAGCCGGCTGGGCGGTGGGGGACGCATGGCGGGTACCGCGTCATGGGCCTAGAAATGCTGGAATACCCCTGGTTGGGCATAGAGCTTTTTGCCACCGCAATCGAGCTCGGCACCATTGGTCAGCGGCCTCCAGGCCGCCACCGGGACGGCGACCGGACGCCAGATCCAGCGACCGTCGTAAAGACCTATCTGACAGGCACTTCTGGTTCGCGCCCCGGCGATCAGCAGCTGCGATCCGGGGCCACCGACAGTGAGCTGCCGCAGGACCATGGCATAGGCCATCTCCGAGCGGTTCTCCGGACGGGTGATGATCAGCGAATCGAAGCCATGCTTGATGTCGATGCCGCAGGGGCTGGTCGCGTCGCTAGGGGGGGCGCCTTGCAGCTCGAGCTGACGCTCCTGGTGGCGCGGGATGCAGCGCAGCCACAGCGACATGACATTCGCCACCACCAGGATGTTGTCGGCCTCGAGCTCGAGCTTGCAGGTCTGACCGGGCTTGATGGTGATGCCATCGAGCATGGTGCCGTTCGGGCTGTTGAGGTCCTCGAGCAGGATGCGGTTCTCGATGTGGTCGTAGAGCAGGTTGAGGTGCTGCCGGCTGGCGCGCTGGCAGGCCTCCTTGTGCAGAGACACCGGGTAGTTGCGCAGGCACAGGTCGGTCGGCGGCTCGCGCAGCCGGCCCAGGCACAGCTTGGGGCGGGCGAACAGCAGGATCGCCGCCGGGTCGCCGGCGACATTCGGCAGCAGGGTCACCCAATCGTCCGCGATGGCGGTCGAGAGATCGCCCTCGAAGGTCTCGGGTGGCGCCTTGGGTGCGCTGAAGCGCAGGCCATTCTGGGTGACGGCGGTGGCGAGGGTCTGGGCCGAGCTGCTGGGTGCCGCCTCGACCGCGAGCTTCTCCTCGTTGGTCATGCGCGTGGTCACCGGCATGTTGCTGGGGACGCTGTCGTCCTCCTCGGCCAGGAAGTTGGCGGCGATGGTGTGGACGAGGTCGGCGGAGATGCCGGGCGGCGTGCTCTTGAGCTCGGATTCGAGCGGCTCGGAGCCGAGCAGGTTGGTCGCGATGGTGGCGTGCAGGCTCTGATCGCTGCGCAGATCCGTGGCGATGGTGGCCTGCAGGCTGCGCTCGCTGGCGTTGTTGAGGTCGGAGGCGATGGTCGGCGAATCCGGCATGAAGCCCTGTCCGCCCTTGCCGGAGAGGTCGCCCTGGCGGGTATCCTCCTCGATCAGCGCTCCCGGGGTCAAGCCGAGCTTGACCAGCACGTTGGCGACCGCCGAACGCAGTTCGGTCGGGTCCTTGTAGCGCTTGCCGCGCTCCTTCTGCATGCAGGTGAAGATGATCTGGGCGGTGCCCTCGGAGATCACCGGACGCAGCTTGCGGATGTCCGGCACCGAGGCGGTGCAGTGCTTGTGCAGCACCTCCTGCAGCCGTCCGTCGAAGGGCGCGGCGGCAGCGAGGCAGAAGTAGAGCACCGTGCCCAGGGCGTAGATGTCGCTGCGGATGTCCAGGTTGGGATCGGTGACGATCTGCTCCGGCGACATGTACAGCGGCGAGCCGACGATCGCGCCCTCCATGGTGAGCATGGTGCGGGTGGACTCGGTCGAGCGCGCGATGCCGAAGTCGGCGAGCCGCGCCCGGCCGTCGGCGGAGACGAAGATGTTGGGGGGCTTGATGTCGCGATGGATGAGGTGGATGCGGTGCGCTTCGGCCAGGCCATCCGCCGCCTGGTAGATGATCGCCAGGGCGAGACCCTCGTTGAGGCCGCCCCGGCGTTCGACGAGATCCTTGAGGTCGCCCGAATCGACGAATTCCAGCACCATGAAGGGGGTGCGGTCGGCGGACTGGCCAGCATCGAGGCAGCGCACGATGTTGGGATGGGTGAGCTGCTGGGTGATGCGCGCTTCGCGCTCGAAACGGCGCATGAATTCCGTGCCGTTCGAATTGTCCACCAGGTCGCCGCCGACCGCGGCCTGCTGCTTGAGGGTCTTGACCACCACCAGCTTGTTGTCCGGCGAGCACGCCAGCCACACCGTGCCCATGCCGCCATCCGCCAGATGGGCGAGCGGGACGTAGGCGCCGAGCATGGGCTGCTCGGGCTTGGGGATGAAGGCGATCAGCTGATTGGCGAGATGGGCGCTCAGGCCATCGCCGGACATCAGCCAGCGGCGCAGGTCATCGAGGTTGGCGATGCCGCGCTGCTTGGCGTATTCGCCCAGGCGCTGGCTGGGCCCCTGTCCGAGCAGGCGGCGCTTGCGCGCCACCTGGACCAGCGCTTCGATGATGACACCGCTTTCCATCGCCTGCCTCCGACAAACGCCGTGACCAGCCCAGGGCGGTGTGAGCATGCGCTGTTCCGGGCTTCGGGGCAAGCCCAGAGCCGCCTTCGTAACGCTTGCAGCGCTTGAATGGGGCGGCACGACGTCCCGGAGGGACGATTCCGGACAGCGGATTCCAGGCAGACAAAGCGGAAGAAATTCATTGCCTGCCCGGGTGGCCAGACCACCATGATACGCTCTGGTCCGTGGAGAGTCGTTGATCATGATTGCCACCCGCTTCATCACCGCTGGCGAAGCCGTCACTACGGCTCGCATCGGTGGTCGACGAGCGCTGGGTCCGCTGATTGCGTTATTGGCACTTCTCTTGTGCGCACCCACTGCCTTCGCCGCGACGGTGTATGTCAACGCCAGCGCGAGCGGGACCAATGCCGGCACCAGCTGGACGAATGCCTATACCAATTTGCATACCGCCCTGAGCGGTCGTGCGAGCGGGGATCAGATCTGGGTGGCGAAGGGGACGTATGCGACGGTATCGCAGACCGACTACTTCCTGCTGGTCTCGGGAGTGTCGCTCTACGGCGGCTTCGCCGGTACGGAAACGTCGCTCTCGCAGCGCAGCTATTTCGCCAATCCGACCATCCTCAGCGGCATCTACCAATCCACGCCATCGGTACTGCATTCCTACCACGTGGTCTATGGCGCCGACAACGCCCTGATCGACGGCTTCACCATTTCAGGGGGTGCGGCAAATGGTGCGACCTATCCCGAATTCTATGGTGGCGGCCTGTTCTCCTACACGCTCGGCACCTCGGTAGCGCATTGCGTGTTCCTGAGCAATACCGCCACCAATGGCGGCGGCGGCATGTTCATCGGCGACGGCAGCGTGGCCTCGACGGTCAGCGACTGCTTCTTCTCCGCCAACACCACCTCGGGTTCATCCTGGGGCGGTGGCGGGCTGTGGGTGTATGGCGGCGGAGCCAGCACCAGCAACGCCATCACCATCTTCAATTGCGTCTTCTCCGGCAACACCGCCAGCGTCGCGGGCGGCGGCGGGCTGATGATCAGCAGTGCGACCAGCGCCACGGTCACCAACTGCACGTTCTACAACAATACCTCCACCACCCAGGCCGGCGGCGGGTTCGCCAACCAGTCGAGCACCAATGTGCAGCTGACCAATTGTCTTGTCTGGGCCAATACCGCGCCGACCGGCCCCGGCATCGGCGGCACGGGCACCATTTCGCAGACCGCGAACAACTGCATGTTCCAGGAGACCTCGGCGGCATTGTCGGTGACCCTCGCCAGCGGCTCGTCGGGCGACCTCTACGACATCAATCCGCTCTTCCTCAACAGCGGCTCGCCGGCAGGTGCCGATGGCATCTTCGGCACCTTCGATGACGGCCTCCAGCTCACCCTCGGCAGCCCGGCGATCAATGCCGGCACGGCGACCGGTGCCCCGGCGACCGACATCCTCAACCTGCCGCTGCCCATCGCCGGCGGCTACGATATCGGCGCCTATGCGTTCCTGCCGGTGGTCTATGTCACCCCGACCGGCACGGCCAGCGGCGTCTCCTGGGCCACCCCATCCAGCCTGAAGAACGCGCTGGCAAGCTTCCCGATCGGCAGCGGGCAGCAGATCTGGGTCGAGGCGGGGACCTATTCCCCCGCCTCCCTGACCAGCCCGTCGACTGCCGACACCTTCCTGCTCGCCACCGGCATGCAGGTCTACGGCGGCTTCGCGGGCACCGAAACCCTGCTCTCGCAGCGCAGCTGGACCGCCAACCAGACCATCCTCAGCGGAGCGAATGGCGGCGCGACCTCCTACCACGTGGTCACCGCGACCGGGGTGAACGGCGCCACCCTCGACGGCTTCACCATCACCGGCGGCGCTGCGCTTTCAACCGCGGGCGGCATAGACAGCTATGGCGGTGGCATGGTATCCTTTCCTGGCACGGTGACCGTCCAGCATTGCGTGATCACCGGCAACAGCGCCTACTTCGGGGGCGGCGGCGCCTTCATCGAGGCGTCGGCGGGGGCGGCGCAGTTCAGCAGCGACTTCTTCGTCGGCAATTCCGTCACCTCCACCTCCGCGACCGGCATCGGCGGCGGTGCATTCATCAACTACGGATCCACCGGGGCGATCCTCACCAATTGCGTGTTCGCCAACAACACCTGCGCCTGCCTCGGCGGCGGTGCGATCTCCAACTATATCGCCAGCTCCGCGGCCAGCATCATCAACTGCACCTTCGAGGGCAATTCCGTCACCGGTACCGCCGTCGCCTCGGCGATCTACTACTCCAGCACCACCGCGGGATCGTCCACCTTGGTCAACACCGTCTTCTGGAACAACACCGGCACCGGGCAGACGATCACCTCCAACTCCGCCATCACCATCACCGCGACCAATTGCATGATCCAGGACGCCAGCCTGACCGGCACGGTCACCCTCACGGCGGCATCGTCGGGCAACCTGTTCGCGACCAATCCGAAATTCCTCAATACCTCGCTGCTGGCGGGCGCGGACGGCATCTACGGCACCACTGACGATGGCCTTGAGCTCACCGCCACCAGCCCGGGAATCGACATCGGAACCAGCACCGGCGCGCCAGCGATCGACATCGCCCAGACGCCTCGTCCGCTCGGGGCCGGCTACGACATCGGCGCCTACGAATACATCCCCGCTGTTCTGTACGCGACCGCCACCGGCAGCAGCCACGGCCTGTCATGGGCCAATCCTGGAAGCTTGAGCGCCCTGCTCGCGGTCGCGGTCCCAGGCGAGCAGATCTGGGTCAAGGCGGGGACCTACTCCCCCGGCAGCGTCGCGACCGCGACCTTCCAGCTTCCGACGGGAGTCACGGTCTACGGCGGGTTCAACGGCACCGAGACCCTGGTCACCCAGCGCAATGGCGGCCTGAACCAGACCATCCTCTCTGGCGGCAACCTCTGCTACCATGTCGTCACCGGGGCGAACAACGCCACGCTCACCGACTTCATCATCACCGGCGGTGCCGCAGCGAACTATAACTACACCGACAGCCAGGGCGGCGGCGGCATCCTCTGCGATGGCGTCTCGCCGGTAGTCTACGATTGCGTCTTCACCGGCAATTCCTCGACCTATGGCGGAGGTGCGGCCTGGGTGCGCAATGGCGCGACGCCGACCTTCCGCAACTGCGTCTTCACCGCCAACACCTCGGTGTTCGGCGGCGCGATCGAATGCGAATACAACGCCAGCCCGCTCATCTACAATTGCACCTTCAGCCTCAACACCGGTTCTTATGGCGGCGCGATCGAGACCTTCTCCGCCGCCAACCCGGTGCTGCTGAACTGCATTCTCTGGGGGGACACCTCATCCAGCTCATCGGAATTCTACAACAACGGCACGACGCCGGTGATCACCTACAGCGACATCGAAGGCGGCTCGCCGGTATCCGGGGTCGGCAACCTCAATGTCGATCCCCAGTTCATCAATACCAGTTCCGCGATCGGGCCCGATGCCCTGTGGATGACCTATGATGACGGTCTGATGCTGGGAAACGGCAGCCCATGCCTGACCACGGGGCAGCTGAAGACCGCCCTGATCCCCGATGACATCCTGCGCAGCGTGCGGCCGCTCGGCGGGGTCCCAACCGCCTGCGCCATGGGCGCCTACGAATCGCCCACCATCACCGTGACGCCTGCGACCCAGACCGCGAGCAAGGGCAGCACCACCACCACGCCACCGGTCACCAGCGTCGATGGGACGATCACCCTGACCCGCAACGGCAACACCGACCTCCCCCTCAACGCCACCTTCATGCTCGGGGGGACCGCGACGTCGAGCGACTATGCCGTGCCCTCGGCAAATGTGACCTTCGTGGCCGGTTCGGCCACCGTCACCGTGCCGATCGACCCGGTGACCACCTCGGTTGCCGGCCCATCGGTCACCGTGGTCCTGACGATGGTGACCGCCACCACCGCCTACGAATTCTCCGTGACCAACACCGGTACCGTCACCATCGCCAACCCCAACATCCCCGGGGTGGTGCTGCACCCGATCGGGACCTTCGCGTCCAGCCCGGATCCGACCAACGCCCTGCTCACCACCACCATCCAGCCCGGCCATGCCTCGGCGGTGGTCTCCACCTTCGGCGTGACGCTCAACAGCCAGCCGACCCAGAACGTGACCGTCAACCTGGCGTCGAGCAACCTCGCTGAAGGGACCATCAGTCCATCCACCCTGACCTTCACCGGCAGCAACTGGCAGACGGCGCAGGTGGTCACGGTCACCGGCGTGAATGATCCCGTCGATCATGGCAATGGCGACCAGCCCTACAGCATCCAGACCAGCGGCGCCTCGAGCCAGGACCCGGTCTACAACCGCATCGTCTCGTTCTCCAATCTCCCCGCCGCGCAGAGCAGCTTCACCACCACCCTGCCCTTCATACCCCAGGCCGCCCTGCCGGCGAACAACTGGGTGGTCAAGCAGACGGTCAACAGCACGAGCAGCTTCATCTCGCCGACGACCTTCTCGGTCACCGCGAGCGGCACCAGCCCCGCGACCGCCATCATCACCCTCACCACCCCCGCGCCCGCGGGAGCGACGATCACCATCCAGTACCTCAACGAAGCCTCGGGCCTGTCCGGTTCGAAGAACTACGACACCCCCATCCCCTTCGCCCTGTTCCAGGGCAACGATTGGGTGGTGAGCGTCGGCGGCGTGGTCCAGGATCCGAGCAAGTCGGGATCGCAGTATACGGTGGTCAATGACGGCTCAGGCAACGGCGAAGTGCAGTTCACCGCCAATACGGCCGGTGCGGTGCTGATCCAGGCCGACGTGGTGGCGGCGGTCAACACCGACAACTACCATAAGAACTTCACTGTCACCCCCTCGGGCACCCTCTCCCTGACCGAGGGCTCGACCAGCGCCACCTACACCGTGGTGCTCAACAGCCAGCCGAGCAGCGGCACCGTGGTGCTCGATCTGGCGGGTGCGAATCTCGCCAACTTCTCCGCCTATGTGGCCTCGTGGGGCGCCAACTTCACCACCCCGACCAATATCAGCACCAATCTCAGCTCGCTGACCTTCACCGCGAGCAATTGGAGCGTCCCTCAGAGCGTCACGGTCTCGGCGGCGCACGACTTCGTCATCGAGACGCCGACGGCACCGGCCACCGCCTACCCCGCAGCCGTCGCCCAGACGGTCGCCGCCTCGACCACCTGCCCGGAATACCAGTCCCTGCCAGCGCCGACGGTGAACCTCTCGGTCACCGACCCCGACCGCGCCGGGGTGGTGATGACCCCGACGGTGGTGACGACATCGGAAAGCGACATCACCAACATGGTGTCCCAGCTGGTGACGGTGACGCTGACCTCGCTGCCATCGGCCCCGGTGACCGTGCTCATCAGCTGCGTCGACCCGACCACCGATCCGGCCAATGACGGTGGCCAGCTGCTGGGACCGGGCACGGTGACCTCGCTCAACCAGCAGGTGGGCGTCTACTTCACCACCGAGGTGACCCTGTCCCCCTTCACCTACGCCACCTGGCAGACCGGCCAGGCCGTCAGCCTGCGGGGCCTGCGCGGCACGCTCGGCCTGTCGCAATCGCCCAACACCACCTATACCCTCAACCTCGCGGCGTCGCCCACCACCACCGATAATGCATACAGCCTGGTGGCTTCCGGCATCCTCGCCAACTGCACCAACAAGGACATCGATACCGCCGGAATCATCATCAGCCAGCCGCAGCTGACGGTGACGCGCGGCAATACCACCGGCAAGACTTTCACCGTCCAGCTCGCCAGCAGCATGACGCCGGCCTCCGGCGCCTACGTCGAGCTGACCTTCAGCGATGCCTCCGGCCTGCTCTCGATCTCGCCGAGCACGGTGGTGTTCAACCAGACCACCAACCCCTACAACGACCCGATCACCGTGACGGTCACGGCGCCCGGCAACAGCGTGGTCGAGCCGCAGACCCAGGCCACCCAGATCACCTGCGCCGTGGTCAGCAATGCGTCCGGCGGCTCGGGCGGCAACAGCGTGAGCTACGATGGCTTGCCGGTCACGCCGATCGACGTGACGGTGCTCGACACCGGCACCGCCGGCATCGCCATCACCCCCACTGCCGGATTGGTGACCAGCGAGAGCGGTGGCTCGGCCAGCTTCCAGGTCAGCCTGCTCAGCCGGCCGGCGGTTGCGGTCAATCCCGTGGTCGATGCCCCGGTGACGGTCAGCCTGGCGAGCTCCAACCTCGGCGCGGGCGTACTGGCGCAGGAATTCTATTCCGCCTCCACCACCGCCAACAAGGTGGTGTTCACCTCCGGCACCGATCTGTCGACCATCAGCGCGACCATGCTGGTGCAGATCAGCGGATTGGGCGCCAACAACGGCGCGGTGACGCAGATCACCGCAGTCAACAGCGGCAGCATCAGCATCTCCCCGCCGCTCAAAACCTATTCAGGCATCGAGGTCATCGACGTCCTTCCGGCCCTCAGCATCGCCCAGGCGGCGAGCGACGGGGTCACGGCGGTGCTCACCTTCGGCGGTTCACCCAGCTTCGCCAGCATCTTCGAGGGGCAGTCGGTGCTGCTCACCGCCGCGTCGCCGGTGTGCACGGCCACGGTCAGCTACGTCAATGCCGCTGCCCACCAGATCACGCTCAAGAACATCCTCCTGGTCGGCGCCAGCCAGACCACCTCTGCACTGCCGCTGAACAGCAACCAGACGGCATGGTTCTCGACCGGTCCGCTCTCGCTGACCTGGCCTGACGGGACGTGGTCGACACCGCGCACGGTGACGGTGATCGGCGTGCATAACCAGCAGGTCAATGGCAACGTCAACTACGCGATCGGCGCCAGCGCCACGTCCACCGATCCGCACTACTGCACCAGCGGCAGCGACAGCGCCTCGAGCACCGACTTCGACTTCCCGATCCTCTACGTCGCGGGCGGCCCCTGGTCGGTCACCCAGGGCGGTTCGCCGTTGTCCGGCTATGCCATCTCCAGCAACGGCAACTGCACGCACGTGCATTTCACCTCCGCGGTCGGCGGCACCGGCGCGGTCACGCTGACCTACCTGCCGACCTCGGTGAGCTATACCGAGACCACGGCGCTGACCGACTTCGACTACGCCATCCCCTATGTCGCCTACAACGGCTCCAACTGGGCGGTGACCCAGGGCAGCACGACGCTGAGCGGATTCGACATCACCGCCAATGCCGGCTACGCCCATGTGCATCTCGCCGCCCCCGCCACCGCCGGAACCGCCGTCACGCTGACCTATCAGCCGTCGGTCTCGCTCACCAACCTCGACATCGACCAGGCTGGCTACACGGTCTCAGCCCCGAGCAGCCCCATCATCGGCTACCATGAGCCGGCGACGACCACCTTCTATGTGACCCTGACCAGCGAGCCGGTCGCCGACGTCTACCTCCCGGTGCAGAGCTCGAACACCGGCAAGGGCGTCCTCGATCTGCTGACGCCGTCGCCGTTGCACTTCACCCAGCAGACGCCCAACATCGTCGGCGGGGTGGCGCTCGGCTGGGATCAGCCGCATGCGGTCACCATCGACGCGGTGCTCAGCCTGATCGCCGATGGCACGGTGCCCTTCACCGTCGATATGCTGCCGGCGAACACCCTCGACGGGAACTACAGCTCCGTCGCGCCGCCTCCCAGCGTCGATCTCGCCACCGTCGATCCGAACAGCGCCGGGATCGCCATCTCCTCCGACATCGCCGGCGATCCGATCAACCCACCCCTGGTGACCAATGCCCAGTCGGGCACCCAGGCCACCCAGACCTTCTACATCGCGCTCACCAGCCAGCCCCTCGGCCAGGTGACGGTGAACCTGAGCAGCACCAACACGCTCAAGGGCACGGTGTCGCCCACCAGCGTGGTGTTCACCTCCAGCACCTACAGCACGCCGGTCCCGATCACCGTCACCGCGGTGGGCAACACCATCGTGCAGGGTGACGTCTTCTACTCCATCACCCTCCAGGCGCAGTCGACCACCGATCCGAACTATACGGTGCTGAGCCCCAGCTCGGTGCAGATGGAAGGCCAGGACAACAACCACGTCGGCCTGGTGATCAGCGATCCGACCTCCACCACCGGGCACGTCTACAACTTCACCGGTGCGACGCCCGACAGCCCGCTCCAGACCACCGACCTCGGCGGCACGGTGCAGTTCCAGGTCGCCCTGACCAGCCAGCCCGCGCAGCCCGTGAGCGTGGTGCTGGCCAGCACCGACACCACGCAGGGCACGCCATCTCCCGGCACCCTGACCTTCGACGTCTCGAACTGGAACACTCCGCAGCTGGTCACCGTCACCGGCGGCAACGCCAACAACAGCGATGTCGGCGGAGCCTACGACATCACCTTGACGGTGAGCAGCCTCGACCCCTTCTATACCGAGCCGGCGCCGACCACGCCACCGCTCTACGCCGGGCAGCTGCAGGCCTCGTTGACCACTCCGCCGACCCTCGACGTGGAGGTGCCGATGATCAATGTGGCGCAGAACAAGCAGCCCACCCTCAATCCGATCTCGAACATCACGGTCAATGAGAACCAGGTCTCCCTGCCGCTGATCCCGCTGACCGGGATCACCACCGGCGAGGCGTCTGAGAACAATCCGCTGAGCGTCACCGTCACCGGGAACGACAATCCCGCCCTGATCGCCTCGGCCACCCCGAGCTACACCTACCCGAGCACCACCGGCACGCTCGCCTTCACCCTGCAGCCGAACCAGTTCGGCCTGGCCCACATCACCGTGACCGTCACCAGTCCTGGAAACGCCGGCAACGGCGGGACCAAGAGCGTTTCCCAGACCTTCGCCATCACCGTCAACTTCGTCAACCAGCCCCCGACCTTCACCTCGCCATCGCCGGCCGCGACGTCACCGCCGCTGCTGAACCAGAACCAGTTCGAGTCCGCAGTCGCCCAGCCGATCGTGGTCCCCGGATGGGCCACCAACATCAGCCCTGGCCCTGCCAACCAGAGCCAGGAAACGCTCACCTTCTCCTGCACCAACTCCAACAACGCGCTGTTCTCGGTCCAGCCAGCGGTCAATCCGGCCACCGGCAATCTGACCTACACCATCGCACCGGTCTCCAACGGGGTGGCCAACGTCACGGTGCTGCTGCAAAATAGCGGCGGCACGGCCAACGGCGGCAACAACACCAGCCTGCCGAGCACCTTCAGCATCACCGTCGCCTCGGTGAACCAGCCTCCGACCATCACACTCGGCGCCAACATCGCGGTCGAAGAGGGCGCTCCAGCGCAGACCTTCACCGCCTGGGCCAGCAACATCACCGTCGGCCCGCCGGATCAGGTCGGCCAGACCCTGACCATCACGGTCACCAACTCCAACAACGCCCTGTTCACCGCCAGCGGGCAGCCGGCGATCGATCTCCTGGGCAATCTCACCTTCACCCCGAATCCGCAGACCGCGAGCGCATCACCGGCGCGCGGCTCAGCCGTGGTGACGGTGGTGGTGGGCAATGGTGGCAGCACCATCAACGGCGGAGTCAACAGCATCACCAGCACCTTCAGCATCGTCGTCAATCCGACCATCGTACCGCCGGTGGTGTCGGTCTCCAACCAGACCACCCGCGAAGTGCCGATCGGCGCCAACCAGGTGATAACCACGGCCATGCTCTCGGCTACCGACATCGACAGCACCGTGCGCTTCCCCGCCGAAGACCCCAACCTGCTCTTCACCATCACCCTGGTGCCGGGCAACGGCACCCTGCTGCTCGGCGCCACGCCGCTGGCGGTCAACAGCACCTTCCACCAAAGCGACATCGTAAGCGGCAACCTCAGCTACACCCACAACGGCGGCACCAGCCAGAACGACGGCTTCGCCTTCACCGTCACCAACGAGGGCATACTGGCGGGCACCATCGCCGCGACGCCGCCACTGCCCAATGTCTCCACCCCCGGCACCAACGCCCAGGGCAACCTCCCTGCCTCGACCTCCGCGCTCCAGGTCTTCCCGATCACCATCGATCGCAGCAATCCCGTGGTGGTCCTGCTGCCTGTCGGCCCGCTCAGCTACCTCGACCAGTCGGCGCCCATTCTCATCGCGCCGTCGGCGACGGTCAGCGATCCGCTCGCCAACCCCTCGGCCCCCAATGCGAGCTTCACCAACGGCACCATCACCGCCTCCTTCGCCTCCGGGGCTTCCCTCGCGGATGTGATCGGCATCAACACCACGGGATCGTTCACCGTGGCCGGATCGATCGTCAAGTACAACGGCGCCCAGTTCGGCACGCTCAACACGGTCCAGGGCGCCACCGGCACGGTTCTGAGGGTGTCCAGCCTGACCGATAGCGCCACCATACCGGTGGTGCAGGCCTTCATCAGCAGCCTGACCTACCAGAACACCGCGGTCTCGCCCTCCAATCCCTACGTCAATGGCGGAGTGACCACCCGCGTGGTGCAGGTGGTGGTGGCGGATTTCTATGGTGATGCGAGCCAGGCCGCCACCCTCGCGATCGCCGTCACCTCGGTCGCCCACGCCCCGGCGTTCATCTCCTCGTCGCAGCTGATCACGGCCGAGAATGTGCCGGTCTCCAGCCAGGTGGTCGCCCAGGATGTCGATATCGGCCAGAGCCTGACCTACTCGGTGCTCGGCACCCCCAACCTCGGCACGGTGGTCATCGATCCGTCGACCGGAGCATTCACCTTCACCCCGGTGGCCAATGTCGTCGGTTCGGGCGGGTTCACCGTCCAGGCCACCGACGGGGTCAGCGAGACGGTGAGCCAGGCCATCAGCGTGATCATCTCCGCGGACAGCGCGTCTGATCCCTTCATCACCTCCAATCCGCCGATGGACACGCAGCAGAACGATGTGGTGGTCTACAACATCGTCGGCTATTCGGCCACCACCACCCCGGCATTCAGCATCATCGGCCTCGACCCGACGCTCTACTCGCTGGTCGTCACCGGCCAGACCGCGACCCTCACCCTGTTTGCCACGGCCACGGCGAACGCCGGATATGTGACCTTCGGCATCCTCATCACCGACTCCACCAACAACGTATCCGGCTTCCAGCCGGTGACGCTGCTGGTCGAACCCACCCCGGGTGCTGGGAACTGAGCTGGCCATGGCACCATCCACCATCCGCTGCCTGCTGCCCGCCGCCGTCGCGCTCGCCATCCTGGCCAGCTGCAACTCGAGTTCGAGCTCCCTGAGCCAGGACCTGGGGGCGGATTTCGGCGTCTATGAGGTCGTCAACCTCGCCGATGGCTCCTACCAGTCCTATATCACCATCCCCGACCTGCTGACCAATCCGGCCTATCGCACCACCCTGATGGTCTTCAAGGCCGTGCCTGCGGGCACCTGCCAGCGCGGCCAGCAGGTCGGGACCTTCGGCTACCAGGTCAACGAGCCCTTGGGCACGATCACCATGAGCCGCTTCTACATCGGCGTCTTCGAGGTCACGCAGGCGCAATGGACCCTGATCGCCGGCGCGTCCTCCACCCCCTGGACCTCGGCGCTGGCGCAGACGGTTGCGGGCGCCGGTGCCATCGCGCCCACCAAGCCGGCCTTCAACCTCAGCCGGGACGCGGTATCGGCGGGCCTGGGCGTTGCCCAGGCGCGCATGGCGTTCCCTGCCGACATGCCCACCGGGGACCAGTGGGAGTACGCCTGCCGCGCCGGCTCCACCACGGTCTACTACTGGGGCGATCTCGGCGCGACGCCGACCACCACGGCCGCCACCTATGCGCTGGTCAACGAGACGGCGCAGGGCCAGCTCGGGCCGCAGGAGGTGGGCAGCCTGACGCCCAACGCCTTCGGCCTCTATGACATGCTCGGCAACGTCTGGGAATGGACCAAGGATGGCAGCGGAACAGGCTACATCCGTGGGGGCTCATGGCGGGATAGCCTGGCCCAGGCGCGCAGCGCCAATATCGTCGGCCTCGATGAAGCGACCTCCCATGTCCTGGTTGGCGTCCGCCTGGTCCTGACGCCCTAGGAGATGCCGCCAGTGATCTCAACCGCCTCATGGATTCCAGCGGCTGCAGCGGCGGCGCTGTGCGTGTGGTCCTGCCCATCGACGTCGTTGTGCGCGAGCGAGCTGGTGCAGCGCGACCTGACCTTCACCATCGGCACCGCCCCGACGTCCTTCAGCTACAACCTCAACGATGCCAACGGCTCGCATAGCGGCAACGACGCCTTCTCGCAGAACATCGCCGTCGCAGTGGGTGGCCGCTATTCCTTCTCCGGCCCCGGCGATTCCACCGGCATCGTGATCGGCGGTGCGCTGGTCGCCGACCAGGCGTCCTACCAGTCCCTGGGCCATTACACCGGCTACGGGCTGCAGGTGTCGGGCGGCTACGGCTGGGCGATCACCGACCATTGGTCGCTTGGCGGGCGCGTCCTGGCAGGCTACGGCTACGCCACCTTCGACCTCCAGTCGAACTCCGCCTTCCCCGCGGTGTCGAGCACCGGCAGTACCGTCAGCTACGGCGCTTCGGCCGATCTCGACTACACCATCACCGACAAGATCACCGTGCTGGTCGATGTGGGCTACCAGCGCACCAAGGCCAGCCTGTCCGGATCGGGTACCGACCTCACGCTCACCACCAGCGGATTCATGGCGGCCTTGGGCATCGCCTGGCGCTTCTCCTCCTCCCCACGGCCGCTGGAGTGAGGTCGATGCCCTCCCGCCACCACCCGCACATCGGACCGAAGGGGATGCACCATGCCCTCCGCTGATGATATCACACCCCTGCCGCCGAATGGTCCACAGGGGGAGCCGACCCGGCCCGAGCAGCCGCAGCTGCCCGTCGCCAAGCCGCATCGGGTGGCCGTACCCACCGACCCGACCATGCCCATCCGCCTGAGCGGAGCTGCACGCAGCGCGACGCCGATCCCCACCGCGCGCCCGGTGGCCAAACCGGGCCAGACGCCGCTGCCGAAGTCCAAGCCCGTGGCAGCGGCACCGCCTGCCAAGCCGCCCATCCAGCCCGCCAAGCCGCCGGCCAAGTCCGGCAAGGGTTCGGCAGACGAGGGGCTGTGGCTGGGCAGCGAGCAGACCATGGTCAGCAGGCCCTCTTCGGAGGTCCCCAGCGAGCGCCTGCCGGTGGTGCTCCTGGAGGAGGAATGGCTGGGCGATGAGAAGACCACCCTGCCGGTCAACCGCCCGGCCCCGACGCCTGAGGACGAGCTGTGGATCGGCTCGGAGCAGACCGTTGTCGGCCGGCAGGTCGAGCGCAAGCCGCTGGTGGACGCAGAGGAGGTGTACCTCGGCCGGGATGCGACCATCATCGGTTCGCCGGTCCCAGGACCGGGGGACCCCGCCAAGCAGGGCGGCGGCACCACCACCCGCGGCGGCAATCTCGGCAAGAAGACCAGCCCGACCCTGGACGACGGCTGGCACCTCAAGGGCCGCCAGGGCGCGCTCACCGGCAAGACGGTCGGCGACTACGAAGTCGGCGGCATCCTCGGCGAAGGCGGCATGGGAACGGTGTACCGCGCCCGCCAGATCAGCCTCAAGCGCAGGGTCGCGCTCAAGGTCCTGCCGCCCAATCTCGCCAACGATCTGCGCCTGCGCGAGCGCTTCGAGCAGGAGGCGAGGACCGCCTCGCTGCTCAATTCCCCCAACGTGGTCCAGGTCTTCGCTGCCGGCTCGTTCGAGGACATGGTCTACTTCGTCATGGAGTTCGTCGAGGGCACCGACCTTTCCGAGCAGCTGCGCACCAAGCAGGAGACCGGCGAGCTGTTCACCCCCGATGAGGCCGCCAACTTCGTCATCCAGGCGGCGCGCGGATTGGCCGAGGCAGGCAAGCACAGCATCGTGCATCGCGACATCAAGCCGGCCAACCTGATGATCACCGGCAAGGGCGTGGTCAAGGTCGCCGACTTCGGCATCTCCAAGATCGCCGGCGAGCATGGTTTGACCATGACCGGCACCGCGGTCGGCACGCCCGCCTACTGCTCGCCCGAGCAGGGGCGCGGCGACCAGGTCGATGCGCGCGCCGACATCTACTCGCTCGGGGTGGTGTTCTACGAGCTCCTGACCGGCAAGAAGCCCTTCGAGGGCGCGACCGCGAATGCGCTGATCTACCAGCACAACTACGCCGAGCCCAAGCTGCCGACCGACCTGCGCGCGGAGATCCCCAACGCCTATCAGGCGGTGGTGCTCAAGTGCCTGCAGAAGGATCCGGCCAAGCGCTACCAGGATGCCGCCGAGCTGGTCTCGGACCTCGAAAGGGTGCGTGCCGGCAGCGCGCCGATGACCGCGCTGATGAGCGCATTCGGCACCGGTGCCGACGAGGCCATGCGTCGGCTGGGCATCAAGCAGCGCCGCCTGTGGCCCTACCTGGTCGCCGCCCTGGTGATGGTCTGCATCGTCGCCTCCGGAGTGGTCTGGTACCAGGGCAAGTCGACGGCGGCGGTCAAGGTGGCGGCGGAGGTCAACCGCCTGCGCAGCGAGCTGGAGGTCCTCGATGCGGCCAAGCCGGTGCCGAAGGGCGCGGAATCCAACCTCAGCCAGCTGGCCACCCTGGTGCCCAAGGACGACAAGGATGTGAACCGCTGGCAGACCAAGATGACGCGCGTCCTGGCGCTGCAGAAGCGGCTGCTGCGCCTCGACCAGGACAAACAGCTGGATGCGGCCCTGCTCGCCTCCGCGACCGATGATCTCGCGAAGTACAAGGATGATGTCGGCAGCGCCGGCGAGGATGTCAGCCGCTGGCAGGCCGCGCTGGCGGCTGCGCGCGCCGAGATCGCGGCTGAGCGGGAGTCGCTCGCCGAGATCGACAAGGCGCCGGTGGTGACGGTGGCGCTGAACGAGCGCCTCGCGCCGGTGGTGACGAAGTACGGCGTGCTGGTCGGCGCCGAGGATGCCGACTTCAAGCGCTGGACCGCCAAGCTCGAGCAGTCCCAGAGCCGCAGCGGCCAGCTGCGCTCCAGCCTGGCCGTCCTCGACGACCCGAAGGCGGTGATCGCCGAGGCGGACCTCGACCGGCTCGCCCTCGACCTGGCGAGCCTGACCGCCATCGTCGGCGATCAGGATGCCGGGGTGCGCGGCTGGTCGGCCAAGATCACCAGCGGGCGCGAGAATATCAGCAGGCTGCGCAAGAATCTCACCCGCCTCGATGCGGTGGAATTAGCGACCACCGCCCTCCAGGCTGCGCTCAAGCAGGACCTCGCCAGCCTCACCACCCTGGTCGACGCCAACGATCCGGATCTCAAGCGCTGGACGCGCAAGATCGCCGATTCGGTCAGTCGCATCGCCAGTCTGCGCAAGAGCCTCAGCCGACTGGACCAGCCAGCGAACCTGACGGTCGATGAGCAGAAGCTGTACGCCGACCAGCTGACCAGCTTCCGCGCCCTGGTGAGCGCGGACGACGGCCAGCTTCAGGCCTGGAGCGCCCGCCTGCGTGCCGAGGAGAGCAACCTCGCCACCCTGCATGAGGTGCTGCTGCGTCTCCAGCGCCCGGAGCGCATGACCGTGCTCGAGCTCGATGCCAGCACCAAGGCCCTCGCCGCGCTGGTCAAGCTCGGCGCCATGCCCGAGAACCAGCGCCTGCTGGCCGAGCGCCGCATCCAGGACGAGCGCCGCCAGCTCGACGATCTGCGGGCCTACCTGCACACGCATCAACTGGGCGATCTGGTCGACCAGACGCTGGCCGACAACCTCACCCTGATGGCGCACCTCGCCGGCGAGCAGGACGAGGACGTCAAGCATTGGCGCGCGCGCGTGGACGAGTATACGCGCCTGCATAACGCCCTGCTGCCCCTCGAAGGCCAGACCACGCCGCCTGAGCATGCGGATTCCCTGCTGGCGGAATTCACCCTCATCGTCGGCAAGCAGAGCACCGAGGTGAGGCGCTGGAGCGCCAAGCTGGAGCGCATCGCCAACCTCCGGAAGGTGCTCTCGCCGCTCGACCATCAGGCGCCGCTGCCGGAAGCGGCGGCGAGCCAGGTGGCGGCGCTGGTGACCGAGGTCGGCGACCAGGATGCGGAGGCCAAGCGCTGGTCGCACAAGGTCGCCACGGTCACCGGACTGGTCACCATCCTGGAGGTCGAGCTCAAGTCCGCCTATGTCCTGCCGCCGCCGGCGCCCAAGCAGAACAATGAACTGGTGGCGCTGGTGGGCCTGACCGATGAGCATGTCGCTGCGCTCGCTACACGGGTCGCCGTCCTGGCCGGTCCGGGCAAGCCGCACTGGGCGGCGGATTATGGCCGCGACGAGTACGGGCCGTTCGCCGACCTGACCATCAAGGGCGTGACCCAGCGCTTCCGCTACATCCCCTCCGGCACCTTCGTGATGGGCAGCCCCGAGGACGAGGTGGGCCGGGACAAGGATGAGACCCAGGTGCGCGTGACCCTGACGCATTCATTCTGGATGGCCGACAGCGAGTGCACCCAGGCCTTCTGGGACCAGGTTGAGGGCAAGGACAACAGCCGCTTCCCCGGCCTGGAGCGTCCGGTCGAACGGGTCTCATGGGATGACTGCAAAGGCTTCTGCGTCGCCCTGAGCCAATCGATCCAGGGACTGCGGGCACGCCTGCCCACCGAGGCCGAATGGGAATACGCATGCCGTGCCGGTGTCCAAGGTCCCTATCCGGGGGCCCAGGGGCCGGTGGGCGTCGACAAGCTCGACGCCATTGCCTGGTTCGACAAGGACACCGGCTCGACCCAGGGCGTGAAGCGCCGCCTGTGCAACCGCCTCGGACTGTGCGACATGCTCGGCAATGTCTGGGAGTGGTGCGAAGACCACTACGGCAGCTACCCGCCCACCGCCGCGACCGATCCCATCGGCCGGGAGCAGGAGACACGGGTCGCGCGTGGCGGATCCTGGGGCGACAGCGCCGCCAAGGTGCGCGCGGCCAACCGCCTCGCCGTCCGTCCGGATATGCGCACCCTCTATCTGGGCATGCGCCTGGTGGTCGCCGTCGACTGGCCGCCCGGCCAGGAGCCCGGCGCCGGCATCTTTGCCGCTGCCGAGATACCGGTCATCGCCCCCCGTGCGGCGATCTCGGCCACTGCCAGCCCGGCGGCCAGCCCGCCAGCCCCGGCTGCGGCCAAGCCGGCAAGCGCCAGCCCGGCGGTCAGCCCACCAGCGCCAGCGGCGGCCAAACCAGCCGTCGTCCCGGCCACACCCCCCGCCACCGCTGGTGCTCCGGCCGGTCCGGCTGCTACCTCCCCGGTCAAGCCGACGCACTGAGCGCCGGCTTCAACCGCTCACAGATCCTCGATCACCAGGCGGCTGGCGAAGAGGGTGCGGTCGCTGGCGAAGATCTTGCCAGCGAGGAGATCCTGGGGCTGCAGCGTCCACAGCATCTCCGCCGGCCGCCTGCGATCGACGAAGCGGTTCCAATAGACCAGGCGGCCGCCGCGCCGGCCAGCCCGGCTGAGACGGTAGAGCAGGGTATGATAGGCGGGCTCGGCGAGGTACTCGCAATGATCGCCAAGATTGAAGCGGTTGATGGCGCGGTTGCCGAGCTCCTCGAGCACGTCCTCGATGGCGCAGAGACGCCATTCCAGGCGATCGAGATGGGCCCTGATGCGCGGCACGATCTCCGGTCGCAGGGCGAAGGGGAGGGCATCGCCATGCTCACCGGTCAGCAGCCAGTGGGCGTAGGGGTTGTCGTGCGGATCCTGCTCGGTCAGGTGCAGGCGGGCACGCGCGAGGACGCGCTCGGCGATCGGGCCATCGGTGATGGCGAAGGCGGCCAGGGCATGGCCGGAGAGGCGCAGGGCGGCACGCGAGAACATCACCCGGAACATCATCCGCCAGGTCCAGCTATCCCAGCGCTGGTCGTAGAAGGCGATGCGCTCCTCGCGGCTGCGCCGCTGGAGCAGGCGTACCACCTCGTCAGCCGGATGCACCAGGGCAAGCATGTGGCGGCGCAGCCGGATCACTGCGCGTTCGAACTTGCCCGCAGCCCCCAGGCCCTGATGCAACGCTTCCGGGCGGGCATCCCAGAAGGCACGAGCCGGGCGCGACAGCTGCTCACGGCAGGCGGCATAGAGACGCAGCCGATGCACGCCGCGGCGGGAGCCCATCAGCACCAGGAGATCGTCGTAATCGAGCAGCCGGTAGGCCGCCACGCGCAGCTCCAGGCAGTAGATCTGGGCCGGATTCTGGTCGACGGCGATGACTCGCGAGGGCTCGGCGGCGAGCAGCGACAGGGTGTTGTCCCCGGCCGAGCAGACGCTCAGGCAGATATCATCCCGCTGGATCGCCAGCGCCGTGAGCAGTGCGTCCGCATCCTCCCAGCATTGGCCGTAGCGGATCTCCGAGAAGTCCGCGCGGTAGGCGATCTGGCTGCCGGTCGGGACCAGGGTCCTGAGCACCGGGCCGTCGGACTGGCCTGGTGGCCGTGCGGCGCGCTGCGCCAGCCGGCGCTTCCAGCTCGAATCATCCGAGCCCTGCCCGGAGCGTCCGGGTCGCCGCGGCGCAGGAGCGGGCGAGGTGGTGCTGGAGGGATCCGCGAGCGTCATGGCCGGCCCTCGACGCCATCCATGGCGGGACGGGCAACGGCCGCATCCTGCATGGCATCCGCCTGTAGGGTGAGTCCGCTATTCATGGTGCTGTCACGGCTCGAGGTCAGCAAGGGCACTGACGATAGCGGCACTCTGCCCCGCTCACAAGCAGCGCCTCGTGTGATGCCCCCGCCGTCCGCCGGGCAGCGGTCCGATCAGGCCTGGATTAGGACGAGGCGCTGGTCGAGGCTGCCATGCTCTGCTCCACCCGGTCAGCCAGCATGGCGATGAACGCCGGATGGTCATGGACGCAGCGCGCCCGGGTCAGGCCCATGCCCAGACGCGTCGCCTCGTGGAGCGCGTCGACATCGAGATCGTAGAGCACTTCGGTATGATCGACGAGGAAGCCGGCAGCCTGCACCACCGCTTCGCGCCGGCCGCGGGCATGTGCCGCCTGCAGCGCCTCTTCGATGGTCGGCGACGACCAGCCGATGCGGCTGTCTCCCGGCTGGCTCTGGAAGGCTATGGCGTGCTCGGGGTGACTGAGCGCGCGGGCCGCTGCCGCCGCCGTCTCGGCTAATTGCGCGCGGTAGGGCGACGTCGCCTCGACCGGCTGCGGGATGGCGTGCGCGGTGAAGATCAGCTCGGCGTCCTGGAAGCGCTGCGCGCTCCACCCCGTGGTGCTCTCGGTGATCTGCGCGGCGATGGCGGCGATATAGCCGGCCTCCTTCCACCAGGGCTGCACCACCGCGACCAGGCGGGGGGCGGAGGCGCCCAGCGTCTCCGCCGCCTCGGCGGCGTGCTTGAGATACCAGTCCCAGCTGACCGAGGACTGGTGGGGGGCCATGATCAGGATGGCCACCGAGGTGGCTCCCGCATCGCGCAGCGAGCGCAGCGCGTCGCTCGCCCAGGGCGTCCAGTGGCGGTAGCCGCAGGCGACATGCAGCGGGCGTCCGCGGCGGGCCAGCTCGTCCTTGAGCGCAGCCGCCTGGCGCGCAGTCAAGGCATTGTACGGGCTCATGCCGCCGAAGTGGTGGTAATGCCCGGACACCTCGGCGATGCGCTTCGCCCGGGCGGGATTGTCACCCAGCACACCGGACACGAAGCATTCGGCCTCGCACCCGGGGGTCTTGGGGCAGGACGGCCGTCGACCGCAGCAGCCGGGTGTCGGTCCGCCGAAGCCCAGCACGAGGAGACCATCGATCATACCCCTATCGAAGCTGATCACCAGCCGCCTTCAACCCCCAATCAGGCAGGCCTGCGGGGGGGCGGTCTGCGGGTGGCAGCCTGGGGCGGGGCTAGATGACGCCCGGCTTGCCGCAGATGCGTCGCATCAGCCCGATCTGGCCGAGGTGGTAGGCTTCGTGGAACTGCAGGAAGCGCGCCATGCCGATGAGCGTGGTGGAGCCGTCCGGCATGGCCCGCGGCGCGGGCCGATTGCCATCCTCCTCGCTCAGATCGAGCAGCCGGGCGATGAGGGCGTCGTTGGCCGTCCGCCAGCAGGCGCACACGACCTGGGCATCGGGCAGGGTGGCGTCGGCCGAGCCGCCGCGCCCGACAGCGGACGCCCAGTCCGGAGCCGCGCCGGCGATGCCGAGGGTGCGGCACAGGCCAAGCTTGGTCGCGCTCAGGTGCGCAAGCATCCACAGGGCGGAGTTGCCACCCGCGCGGTGACGCCAGTCGGCATCATCGAGCCCCCCGCTCATCAGCTCGAGGAAACGGGCATGGAAACGGTACATGCCGCTCAGGTCGCTGGCGGTGGTCATGGCGGTGGGTCCTGCCGGTCAGGGGGCCTGGGGGGTGGCAGCGCGCGTGGTCCGGGGTATGTCGAGCCGCACCGTGATGCCGGATCTGAACTCGCTCAAGGTCAGTTCCTGCGCCTCGCTCCCGGACGTCGAGCTGACCGCCCAGGGCATGCGCGCCTTCAGCCTGCCGGCATTGATCTTGTCGGCGATGCCCCACCAGAGGCGTTCGCGCGCCGCCAGGCTGAACAGGCAGCCCTCGCGCACCTGCGCCTGGGCCTCGGGCGTGGTGGCGAAGCGCTCGAGCGCCTCCTCGAGCCAGGCGGAATGATCGATGTCCTGCATGGTGTGCAGGGTGAAGTACTCGATCTCGTGCTCGGCGAAGCCGGCCTGGCGCAGTCCACGCAGGATGTTCTCGAACATCGTCGGTATCGCCCACTCGTGGCCGGGCCCCACCGCCCCCAGGCCGACCAGGAAGGGCGCTTCCGTGCACAACCGCAGATGCTCGGCGATGAAGGTGGTCACGGCGGGGTGCAGGGGGATGCTGCTGATCTCATCCTCCTTCCAGCCGCAGGCATGCATGAAGATGCGGTAATGCTCCGCATGGTCCTGGCCCGCGGAGCGGTCGCCGTATTCGTCCACCAGCACCTTGGCGAGCCAGATCTTGGCCGCCGAGGACGGTGCACACAGCAGCAGCAGTTCGAGGTAGCGCGTGAAGGTCCCGACCAGGGGATAGTGCTGGCCGGAGAAGATCTTGAAATCATCCCTCTTCTTGGGGTCCATCTCCATGCGCCCCAGGAGCGAATGGCCCACGCCGGCATGGTGCGCGACCTCGTCATGGAGAGCGGCGAGGAAGGATTTGGCGGGCACGCTCATGCTCGCGAGACTAGCGCCTCGAGCCCGGCCACCAGCCGCAAGTGCATGCCGGCGCACAGCGGCTGGGACGTGCGCCTCATCCGGAGGAGGTTCCGGAGATCACGCGGTCCAAGCTGGTGCAGGCGCGCTGGTATTCGCCCTCCATCACCAGGCGCAGGCGCTCGACATCGGCCAGTCCGCTGGCGAGGGCATGCTCCAAGGCCAGGCAGGCGCCGGCCAGATCGCGCAGCCCCAGGCTCCAGGCCGACCCCTTGAGACGGTGCACCACCAGGGCAGCAGTCGCGGCGTCTTCTGCCTGCATGGCGGAGGCTATGGCGGCGAGCTGGACCGGGGTGTCGAGGCGCAGCGCCTGCGACAGCTGGCTGAGCAGCTCGACGCCGCCCTGCGAGAGCAGGTCCTCGATCACCGCCGGATCCAGGCCGTCGCCGCTTTTGACCAGCTTGCGGTAGCGCGAGGTGGTCGGGCGATCGGCTGGGGAGCGGTCGGCTCGCGAGGTGCCGGGCTCCGCCTTGCCCTTGGCTCCGCCATTGTCCCAGAAGGCGGTCTCGCCGTGGTTGTCGGCCGGTGCGGCATCGAACGCCTCGGGCTCCCCCCCCGGCAGGTCGCTGGCCTTCTCCGGGGTGTCGGCACGCAGCCAGCGCGCGAGCATGGCGCGCAGCTCCTTGAGCTTGACCGGCTTGGCCAGGTAGTCGTCCATGCCGGCGGACAGGCAGCGCTCGCGGTCGCCGACCAGGGCATTCGCAGTCATCGCGATGATGATGGTATGCTGGGAACTGCCTTCGCGCGACCGCAGCTCGGCGGTCGCGGCATAGCCGTCAAGCTCGGGCATCTGGCCGTCCATCAGCACCAGGTCATAGGGCACGCGCTCGATCGCGTTCAGCGCCTCGCGGCCGTTGGCGACCGCGTCCGCGCGCAATCCCAGGGAGCTGAGCTGGGCGAGGGCCAGCCGGCGATTGACCAGGTTATCCTCGGCCACCAGCACGCGGGCGTCCAGCCGGGGGCCCGGCGAGGTGTTCGGCTCACGCACCGGCCGTTCGGGTTCGTGCCCGACAGTGGCCAGGAGCGCATCGAGCAGGGGTACCGAGCGGACCGGCTTGGTCAGGCACGACGAGGCGCCGAGCCGCCGCGCCTCCTGGCACGGGCCGCGCCGGGTGACACTGGTCATGGCGATGAGGTTGGTGGCGGCGAGGTCGGGGTCGCTGCGGATGGCGCGGGCGAGCGAGAGGCCGTCCATGCCCGGCATCTCGAGATCGAGGATGGTGAGCGAGTAGGGCGGGCCGGCGTAATGCGCATCGCGCAGCATCGACAGCGCCTGGGCGGGATCGGCCACCGCTACGCAGTGCAATCCCCAGGAGTTCATCCGCGCGCAGAGGAATTCGCGGCAGGTTGCATTGTCGTCGACCACCAGCACGCGCAGTCCGCGCAGAAAGTCCGGTGCCAGGGTCGGCTCCCCACCGCCGGCCAGCTGGAGCAGGGTGGTGGAGAAGTAGAAGGTCGTCCCCGCGGCCACGCTGGTGAAGCCGATCTTGCCACCCATCAGTTCGACCAGGCGGCGGGCGATCGCAAGGCCGAGGCCAGTGCCGCCATAGCGCCGGGTGGTCGAGCTGTCGGCCTGGGAGAAGGCCTGGAACAGCCGGTCCTGGGCCTCCTCGGGGATGCCCGGCCCGGTATCGGTGACGGTGAAGCGCAGGTGCACGCGGCTCTCGCCGGTCGGCTCGAGCTCGCTCATCAGCGACTGCTCCCTGGCCATGGTATCGAGTTCCGGCGCCAGGCCCTCGTTGGTCGGCACGCGGAAGCGCCCGGTCGAGCCGCCGACCTGGTCGCCATCCAGGCCGACCCGGATCATCACCTCGCCGGAGGTGGTGAACTTCACCGCATTGCCGATCAGGTTGATCAGCACCTGGCGCAGGCGGGAGGGATCGCCGCGCACGGTCTGCGGCACGGTCGGATGGACGAAGCAGGTCAGCTCCAGGCCCTTCCCCTGGGCCTGCTCGGCGAACAGCGATACCGTCTCCTCGACCAGGCTCGGCAGCTCGAAGACGATCGACTCGAGCTCGAGGCGGTCGGCCTCGATCTTGGAGAAGTCGAGGATGTCGTTGATGATGGTCAGCAGATGCTCGCCCGAGGAGCGGGCGGTCTCGGCGAATTCGCGCAGCTCCGGATCCACCGAGGTCTCGAGGATCAGTCCGATCATGCCCAGGATGCCGTTCATCGGCGTGCGGATCTCGTGGCTCATGTTGGCGAGGAACGCGCTCTTGGCCATGCTCGCCTTCTCGGCCGCGTCCTTCGATTCGCGCAGGCTGCGCTCCGAGCGCAGGCGCTCGGTGATATCGCGGATGATCGCCAGCATGCGCTGATCGGGCAGCTGCTTGGCGATCATCTCGACCGGCACCTTGACGCCATCCTTGCGCCGCATCAGCCGCTCGCCGAACAGGGTATGCCCTTCGCGGTAGAGCCGCCAGCGCTCGTCGAGCAGGGCATGCTCCTCCTCGGCGAGGAGATCCTTGAACGACATGTGCAGGAGCTCTTCCCGGCGGTAGCCGACCATGGCGCAGGCAGCGGGATTGACCTCGACGTAGTTGCCGTTGACGTCGGCGATGAGGATGCCCTCGGGCGCCTGCTCGATCAGCGAGCGGAAGCTCGCCTCGCTCGCCCGCAGGTTGTCCTCCGCCTGCTTGCGCTCGGTGACGTCCTGGCCCACCGCCTGGTACTCGACCGCCTGGCCGAGATGGTCGAAGAAGCCGCGCACCGTCCATTGCACCCAGCGCACCGAACCGCCGCCGAGGACCACGCGATGCGAGTAGGTGGTGACATTGCGGTCCGGCGTCAGCGAGGCGAATTGCCGGCTGATGGTCTCGCGATCCTCGATCTGCAGCAGCGCCAGGAAGCTGTGGCCCTCGAGCTCGCCCCTGTTCTTGGCGAAGTAGCGGCAGTAGGCTTCGTTGACGAAGGTCATGATGGTGTCGGAACGGTAGCGGCAGATCAGCTCGCTCTGGTCCTCGACGATGGCGCGATAGCGGTTCTCGCTCGCCCGGATGGCCTCCTCGGTGACGCGGCGCTGGGAGATCAGGCGGATCTTCTCGAGCGCCACGCTGGCGAGCTTGCTCACCGCCTCGAGGAACTGGATCTCATCCTCCTTCCAGGACCTGCGGTAGCGCACCTGGTTGACGGTGAGGAGGAAGAAGCCCGCGGCGCGGAACTGGAAGGGGTACCACAGCAGGCTGCGGATGGCCATGCGCCCGTGGACGAAGCTCGCCGAGCCCTCGGAGGCGTGCAGATTGTTGACCTTGTCGTCATGGCTCTCCATCCAGGTCTTGGTCTCGGCGAGGTAGAGCGACGTCTTGGCGAACATCTCGAGGGGGTAGACGTCGAGCGCTGAGCGGATGCCGGCGGCCTCCGGATTGAGCCATTCGGACAAGCCGACGGCGAGGCGGCGCTCGAGGTCGACGTCGTAGATCAGCACGCGATCGGTGCCGAGGGCCTGGCCGACGGTGCGTACCAGGCCGGTCAGCAGGGTGCGGTTCTCCTCCTCGCTGACGACGATCTCGGCGGCCCGTGCGAAGGCGTTGGCGAAGACCAGCTGGCGCTGCAGGCGGTCGCGCTCGCGCTGCAGCGCGAGCGAGGCGTACTTCTGCTCGCTGACATCGGTGAGGATGCCGACGAAGTAGATCAGCCGCTGATGGTCGTCGAAGACCGGGGTGATGCTGAGATCGTTCCAGAAGGTGGTGCCGTCCTTGCGATAATTCAGCAGCTCGCCCCGATAGGGCCGCATCGCCGCTACCGCCTCGCGGATCTGCGCCAGCTCCTGCGCATCGGTCTTGCTGCCCTGCAGGAAGCGGCAGTTGCGCCCGACCGCCTCCTCGGCGCTGAAGCCGGTGGTGGAGGTGAAGGCGCGGTTGACGAAGATGACGGGATTGTCGCGCTGGTTGGGATCGGTGATCGTCACCCCGGTGGTGGTGTTGGCCACTGCCGCCGCCAGGATGGCATTCTCGCTCAAAGCCACGCTGAGCGCAGCTTCGCTGCGCGCGTGCTCGGTCTCCTTGACCCGCAGGGCGCTCGACTGCTCGACGAACAGCCGCTCGGTGCGGCCCTGGCGGTAGCCGGCGATGGCGAGCACCCCGGCGACCAGCATGCTCGCCGCCAAGCCGCCGACCAGGGGCGCCATGCCATACCAGGTATGGAAGGAGGAGACGTAGTCGGTTGCGGGATGGATCGCCACCGTCAGATCCCGGTCGCCGAGGTGTACATTGTCCCGGCGTTCGATCTGGCTGGCGGCCAGGTCGCGGGGATCGAGCGAGGAGAACAGCACTGCCGATTCCGGAGCGGAGGTCTCCTGCAGCACCACGTGCAGCTTCTCCTGGGCGAAGCTGCTGAGCCCCTTGCGCATCAGGTCGTCGAGGGAGATGACGCCGAGGACGAAGCCGCGCAAGGAGACGCGACGCTCCTCCGGGGTGCTGTGCGCGGCATCCTGGCGGTAGAGCGGCAGGGCGAGCAGCGCCGCCTGCTGACGCGCGCCATGCACACCCGGCAGCGGCACGCAGCCGAGCAGGGTGAGCGAGCCCTGGTCGCGGCAGCGGTCGAGGGCCGCCTTCCAGGATGGCAGGCTCATGACGTCGTAGCCGAGCTGAAGCGGCAGATCGCTCGCATCGCCGGCGAGGAAGAACACCGGAGCGTATTCCGGACGCGCGCTTGCCATCACCACGCCGGTGACGTTGCGTTCGGTGATGTTGAACTGCTGCAGGCCATCAGCCTTGGCGCTGGCGCTCAGCGCCTCGCGCTCGCCATGCAGAACGCGCGGGCACCAGGCGAAGGCGCGCGCCGACTCATGGCGCAGCAGCGCCGCCTGCGCGACATCGGTGAATCCGTTGCGCTCGACCCGGCTGGTGGCGAGGAACAGGTCGCGGAGCGCCTCGATGCTGTCGGGCTGCTCGCGGAAGGTGGCGCGCAGGGTGCCGATGCGGTCCTCGGCGAGGACCTTGAACTCCTCACCGAGCTTGCGGTCCTCGACCCAGCGGACCAGGCTGAACCCGGTGATCGACAGCAGGCAGCCGATCACCAGGACCGATACCGCCCACAGGTAGCCGCGCAGCACGGTGGCGTTCTCCATGCGGGGGGGTCCTGCTCGGTCGATGGGTTGAGGAGGGGCGGCCACGGATCGTCCCTATGCTATGCGCACTTGGTGCGCAGGGGAAGCGTGGTGCTGGATTTGGCGCATATGGTGCATCGCCTCGCTCGCTTACTCACTCACCCACGCTGTTGGCCACCTGGTTGATCATGCCCATGTAGTTGGCATAGAAGCCGATCACCACCGCCGCTGCCGCGAGCATGGCGAGGCCGTAGATGGTCCCGGTGACGATCCGCGCCGCCCATTCGGTACGGAAGCGGAAACGCTCCTGCTGGAGCGTCGCGCACCGTCCCAGGGTCGCTTCCAGGCTGCCCGAGAGCTCGGCGTTCTCGACCAGCTGGACGACCTCGGCCGGGAAGGAACAGGCCGCCAGGGCGGCGGTGAGGTTGGGTAGCTCGCCGGTGGTCACGCCGCTGGCGGCGGTGGAAAGGCGCTTGGCGATCACGCGATTGGCGCAGGCCCCGGCGGCAAGGTCGAGCGCGGCGGGCACCAGCATGCCGGCACCAAGGGATGCCCGCAGCACCAGGCAGGCGTTGCCGGCGACCAGCGGATCGGTGATGCCGCGGATGCCCGGAAGAAGCGCCATGCGGGCGAGCACGTCGCGGCTGGTGAGGCGCAGGGCCAGCGCCATCCCGCCGACCACCAGCCACAGGCCGAGCGGTCCGGCGAGGATCAGCAGGGGCGAGCCGCCGTGCATGAAGACCGCCGGCATGGCCACTGCTACCAAGGTGACGTGGAGCAGGATCAGCGGATAGGCCAGGCGTCCCACCACCATGGTGCGCAGGGCCAGCGCATGGCGGAAATAGGCGGAGATCTCGCCACACAGCTCGGGCAGCGCACCGCTGTTCTCGCCCGCGCGCACCAGGGCGACGACCAGCGGGGCCTCCTGCACGCCCTGGAGCTGATCGGCCAGGCCCAGGCCCTGCTGGCAGCCGGCCGACCAACGTGCACCCCATTGACGGTGCGGCGAGCCTGCGCTCGCACCGGCCAGCGCCAGCGCCTTGCCGATGGGCATGCCTGCGTTCAGAAGGGTGCGCAGTTGATCATAAAAGATCGCTGTGCTCGACCAGCTCATGTCCCAGGTGTACGCGTGAGCCGCACGATACCAGAGCGCGAGGCGGACGCCCACCACCCAGCCCATGGCACAGACGGCAGCGGCATTTGCAACAACAGTAGCCAGAGAACCTTATAGCTATGACAACGGATGGGCATCGGCGTTGCCCGACGGCTCGTGGTCGCCCACGGGGCGTACCAGAGGAGGCGTGGCTCCGTCAGCGTGCGCGGCGCCGTCCGGCAGTGGACCGCGGTCGCCGAAGGTGAAGACGTTGAATTGCGACAGCATGCCCCAGAGCACCTGGACATCGTGCTCGCCCAGGTCCAGGCGGTTGAACAGGCGGCGCAGCTGGGGCGCGAAGCGCTCGCGCTCGGTGCGCCGGAAATACTGGAAGCGCTCCAGGCTGCCGAGCCAATACTGGTAGAGCAGCTCGACCTGATGGCGCGAGGCCGGTGGCTCGATGGACGCGGGGGCGACCATTCCGGCGGTGGCCAGGCCATAGAGCGTGATCGCGACGGCATGGCTGAGATTGTAGCTGGTGTTGGGTCCGCAGGTGTCCAGGTGCAGCCAGGCCTGGCAATGGATGAGCTCGGAGTCGCTGAGGCCATCGGCCTCGTTGCCGAAGACCAGGGCGATCGAGCGCGCGGCACGTTCGGCGATCGCGCCTGGCACTTGGGCGAGGCTCAGCGATGCGCCGTACTCGCCATCGCGCGGACGCGCACTCGAGCCGATCACCAGATCGCAATCACCGACCGCCGAGGCGAGGTCGGCATGCACTGGCGCATTGAGGATCAGCTCGCGCGAATGGGTGGAGAATTTGCGCGTNNGCCGAGGTTGCCGCAGGCGCGCGCCACCATGCCGAGATTGACCGGTCCCTGGGTGCGCACCAGGACGACGCGGCAGCGATCGAGGAGTCCAGCCATGGCTGAGAGCCTTGCGCCTGCGCGACGGAGGCAACCGGCATCCGGATGTCTCGCCTTGCAGGGCACCGCCGGCACGCCACCCTGATAGCTGCCATGGACGACGACAAGATCATCAATTTTCCTGGTGCCAAACGCAGGGAACCGGCCTCATCGCGCAGCAAGCCGGCCGGCGGCCCGCCGCCCGCCGACGCATCCGCGTCCGGAGCGGCCCAGGCGCCGGTGCCGCCGGGTGCGCTGAGCGCCGATCAGGTCAAGGCCATCCAGCTGGCGCACAGCGGCATGAGCTTCATCGTCATCGCCATCAAGCCGACTCCCGGGGGTGCCGATTTCTTCACCGCCGTGCATGGCGACGCCACCGAGCTGCGCAACGCCCAGGACCACCTTGGCGGGGTCATCGACAGGGCCTTCGCGCGCAAGGGCATCTAGCCATGGGCGCGAGCGCGGCCCGTCTGCTGCGGCTGCTGCGCGTACCCCATTCCGGGCGGGACTTCACGCTCTCATCGTATCCGAGCGATGGCCGCGCGGGCATACCCGGACGATCACAGGGCGAGGAGCAGCTGCAGGAGGACCTGCAGCGCATCGACGCCCTGCAGGAGATCCTCTACGCCCAGGGCAAGCACGCCGTGCTGGTGGTGCTGCAGGGCATGGACACCTCGGGCAAGGATGGCGTGGTGCGCCACGTCTTCGGCCCGCTCGATGCCCAGGGCGTGACGGTGACCAACTTCAAGAAGCCGACCCTGCCCGAGCTCACCCGCGATTACCTCTGGCGGGTGCACCACGAAGTGCCGCCGCGCGGCACCATCGGGGTGTTCAACCGCTCGCACTACGAGGATGTGCTGGTGGTCCGCGTGCATGGCTGGGTGCCGCGCGCACAGCTCGAGCAGCGCTATCAGCAGATCAATGACTTCGAACGCTATCTCAGCGAAAACGGCGTCATCATCCTGAAGTTCTTCCTCCACCTCTCGAAGGACGAGCAGAAGAGCCGGCTGCAGAACCGCCTCGACGACCCGACTAAGCGCTGGAAGTTCGAGCGCGGCGACATCGAGGAGCGCAAGCTGTGGCGGCAGTACCAGCACGCCTACCAGACGTGCCTGGCGCGCTGCAGCACCGCCTGGGCGCCGTGGTATGTCATCCCCTCCGATCGCAAGTGGGTGCGCAATGCCGCCATCGCCCGCATCCTGCGCTCGACGCTCGAGGGTCTCGATCTGCATTATCCGGATCCGCCCGAGGGGCTCGAGGGAATCTCGATCGACTAGCGCCCAGGGCGGGCGCGTGCAACGCGCCTGACGGGCGGGCGGCGGCTAGCCGACAGCCTGGCCGCCCTGGCTCGAGCCGCGGCGGAAGAGGCGATTGGGCACATAGTTCCAGAACGATGAACGGCGGCGGATGACCCGGCTGTCGGAGTCGACCTCGGCGCGCGGCTGGTCGATGCCGAGGGAGTTGTCGAGCAGATCGGTGGTCAGCTCCAGCAGCTCGTCATAGGTCTGGACGCGGTTGTTGGGATCGCGGGCCATCATCGACATGATCAGCTGCGAGGTCCTGCGGTCGACCTTCGGATGCACCAGATGGGGCGGGATCGGGGCTTCGGAGAGCCGCCGCACCAGCAGCTGGACCGGATCATCGTCGATGAAGGGCAGGCGGCCGGTGATGGCGTGGTACATGGTCGCGCCCAGCGCATAGATGTCAGAGCGGTGGTCGGCCGCCGCACGGCCACCTTCGACCTGCTCCGGCGCGATGTAGGCTGGCGTGCCGGCGATGGTGCCGAGCTTGAGCGTCTGATCGAAGGCGGTGGGGACGCCTCGCGACTTGGCCAAGCCGAAATCGGCGAGCTTCACCTGGTAATCCTGGGTGAGCATGATGTTGGTCGGCTTGAGATCGCAGTGCACCAGGCCGACCTTCTCATGCGCATAGGCGAGGGCCTCGATGACCTGGCAGATCAGCGGCAGGGCGAGGGTGGGCTCGAGACGCTGGGAGCGCGTGATCAGCTCGGCCAAGGACGGGCCATCGACATGCTCCATCACCAGGTGGGGGTGCAGACCACTATCGGTGAAGTCGAAGATGCGCAGGATGTTAGGATGGTTGAGGCGGGCCAGGAGATGGGCCTCGTTGGCGGTCAGCAGGCGGTGGTGGTTGGCGTCATCGCCATGCTGCATCAGGACCTTGACCACCACGTCCAGGCACAGGGAGGAGTGGCGGGCGCGGTAGACCACCGAGCTGGCGCCCCTGCCGATCTCACCCAGCAGTTCGCACTTGCCCAGGGTGGTGCCCGGCTCGGGCGGATGGAAGGCGGCGATGCGGATGGTCCCGGTCTGGTCCGGTGCCGGCTCGAGCCCGGTGTCGATGGCGGTGATCGCACGCGGATCGCTGCCGGCGGGAGGGGGGGCAAGGG
>PLEW01000166.1 GCA_003136555.1 Planctomycetota bacterium
GCGGCCAGCTTGCCGGAGGTGGTGGTTTTGCCCGAGCCCTGCAGGCCGCACATCATGATGACGGTGGCGCCATGCTTGGCGTAGGGGATCTCGTTGTCCGGCTCGCCCATCAGCGCCACCAGCTCGTCATGCACGATCTGCACTACCTGCTGGCCGGGCGCCACGCCGGAGATGATCTGCTCGCCGACCGCCTTGGCGGTCACCTTGTCGAGGAACTCCCGCACCACCTGCACGTTGACATCGGCCTCGAGCAGGGCGTAGCGCACGTCCCGCAGGCCATCGCGGATGTTGGTCTCGGAGAGCTTGCCGCCGTAGCGCAGCTTGTCGAAGATCGCGCCGAAGCGCTCTGAGATGTTCTCGAACATGGGTCCCCCGCAGGGGCCAGGCTTGACGGGAGCCGCAGGGATGATGCCGAGCAACCGTCCGGCTACAAGCCGGCAGGCGCCTCCCCGCTCAGCTCCGCGCCGCTGCGCCGCCCTGCGTGAGCGCCTCGGCGAGGGCCTGCACGCTGGCGTGCCTGATGGGGTGCATCCACTCGGGGGCGATCTCGGCGAGCGGTGCCAGGACGAAGCGGCGCTGATGCAGCCGGGGGTGCGGCAGGGCGAGGACGGCGGATGCGATCACCAGGCCATCGTCGCGCAGCAGCAGGTCGAGATCGAGGGTGCGGGGCCCCCAGGGCACGGAGCGGATGCGCCCGAGAGCGGTTTCGACCTGCTGCAGCAGGTGCAGCAGCTGGTGCGCTCCGAGGTGGGTGTCGACCAGCCAGGCGCCGTTGAGGTAGGGCGGCTGCGGCCCCCCCGCGCCAGCAAGGACGGCGGCAGTCTCGATCAGGGCGGAGCTCGCCACCAGCGCCACCGCACCGGAGGCGACGAGCTGGCCCGCACCCGCGCAGATGGTGCCCTGGCGGTCCGCGAGATTGGAGCCGACGGCGATGGCATAGCGGTAGGGCCGCTGCCAGCCGGTGGCAGGCCCCGGATGCCGCGTCCCGCCTGCGCTCACCGGATCGCGCCCAGGCCGTGGAGCGCCCGCAGCTGGAGGGCCGCGCCGAGCACCTCCTTGTCCGAGCGCAGGAGCTTGGCGATCTGGCTGGCCGAGATCTTGAGCTCGTCGCCGGCCGCCGCCAGCGATCCGGAGGCCCGCTCCAGGGCATCGAGTGCCACGGCGACCGCCAGGATATAGCCCTCGGCATGCGCACCGATGGCCAGCTGGCGGGCGCGGCGGTAGGCATCCAGCCACGCCGGATCCGCCTTGCCGCGCAGGCGCACGGCGAGGCGCAGGCGCAGCCGGCGCAGCGCATCGTGCTGATTGCGCGCCCGCTCCCGGTGGTCCTGGCACTGGCTGACCTCGCCGCTGGCGAGGTGGGTGATGCGTACCGCACTCTCGGTGCGATTCGCATGCTGCCCACCCGGGCCATGGGAGCGGAAGGTGTCGATGCGGCACTGCCGGATCAGCTCGGCCTCGGGGAGCGCGTAGGCAGGGAGGCTCATCGGCGTCACCCTACCTGACTGTCCGACGAGCACTAGCGCCGCCCTGACGGGGCGCTAGCGTGCTCACCACGTGAGGAATCCCCTGTGAAGATCACTCGTCTGGGCAATGAATGCCGGCTGCAGATCACCGATGATCCTATCTTCCGGGAGTTCGGCTTCTCCCGCATCGTGCTGGAGCAGGTGACCGATGCCGATCACCATGTGGTCCTCGACCTCAGCCTGGTGATCACCCTGCACAGCCCCGGGCTTGCCAATCTGGTGGCCATCCATGTCAATCTCAAGAAGCGCGGCAAGACCCTCACCCTCACCGGCCTGAACGAGCAGAACCACCGCCTGCTGCGCGCCACCAACCTCGACAAGCTGCTGACCACCCGCTGACGGCTCGGCGGCTGGCATTCACGGCGCGGCCGCGCATCAGTCCCGACGCAGCCGCACCCAATGCTCGTCGGTCTCGCCGACCAGCACTTCCGTCAGCTGCATCTTCCGCTCGGCGAGCGCCGGCTCGAGCACCGTCCAGATGCGCGTGGAGAGGTTCTCCATGGTGGTCACCACGCCGGCGAAGAGCGGCAGGTCATTGAGGAACTGGTGCTCGCACGGGCCGCTCACCAGGCGCTGGACGATCGCCGCCAGCTCCATGACGTTGCAGAAGAAGCCGGTGGCCTCGTCAAGCTGACCGCGCACCGTCACCTCGAGCCGATAGTTATGGCCGTGGATGTTCTCGCACATCCCGTAGGTGCACGCATTGGCCCCGGCGTCGAGCCGATCGCTGTGCAGCCGGTGGCTGGCGCTGAAGCTGAACCGCCTGGTGAGGTAGTGCATCGGAGGCTTCCCCTGGCTTGGCTCGGTGGCGGCGGGCAAGGCGGTGGCATCGGCGGCATCGGTCATGGCCATCATCCCTGCCTGGGACCGGCATTGAACAGCACCCGATGCTCGTCCATCGCGAAGCGGTCGGTCATCCCAGCGATGTAATCGCTGACCGCACGGTGCAGCCCGACCCCTTCGGCGCGCTGGGCATGCTCCGGCGGCAGGCTGTCGGGATGGCTGGTGTAGAAGGTGAAGAGATCGCCCAGCACCATGCGTGCGGTATGGAAGACGCGGTTGACCCGATGGTGGCGGTAGAGATTGGTCATCAGCCAGCCCTCGAGCTCATGCTTGGCCGCCGCCATGCTCGCGGAGACGCCCAACAGCGGTCCGTGGTGCGCGCGCACCCCCGCGAGCGAGTCGATGTGCAGGTCGCGCAGCTGGGCCTCGGTGTGCTCGACCAGGTTGCCGAGCAGGCTGTCCATCAGGATGCGCAGGCTGCGGTCGACGATCAGCTTGGCCGGCGTGGCTCGCGGGCTGGCCTCGGTGGCCTCCCTCCAGGCGCCCTGCCACAGCGCGACGTGCTGCAGCTGCTCGAGGTCGAGATAGCCGCCGCGCAGGCCGTCATCGATATCATGGCAATCATAGACGATCGAATCGATCTCGTCGACCAGGCGCGCCTCGAGCAGGGGCGCCTCCTTGGGATGGAAGCGCGCCGGCACCCGCTCGGGCTGGTACGGGGAGCCGTGCTTGACGATCGCCTCGCGTACCTCGTAGGTGAGGTTCAAACCCGGGAACTCTGGATAGCGCACCTCCAGCTCCTCGACCAGGCGCAGGCCCTGGCGGTTGTGCTCGAAGCCACCGTGGTCGGCCATCACCGTCGCCAGCAGGTCCTCTCCGCGATGCCCGAAGGGCGGATGGCCGACATCATGCACCAGGGCGATGCATTCGACCAGATCCTCGTTGAGGCGCAGGCGGCGGGCGGCGACCCGGGCGAGGCCCGAGACCTCGATGGTGTGGGTCAGCCGGGTGCGGAAGTGATCGCCTTCGTCGTTGGTGAAAACCTGGGTCTTGTACTGCAGCCGGCGGAAGGCGCGGCTGTGGACGATGCGGTCGCGATCGCGCTGGAAGCAGGTGCGCTCCGCATCCGGCTGATGCTCATGGTCGCGGCCGCGCGACGCCGCCGAGCGCATCGCATAGGGTGCGGTCATCTGCTCCTCGTGGGCCTCGGATTCCTGACGCGTCTGGCTCACCGCCCCCCCGTTCGGCATCCCGGCCTGCGCACGGGCGAGAGCGACGCTGGCGGGCTAGGAGGCATGGTGGCTTTCGGCCCAGCGCAGGAAGCCAGCCGGATCGGCATCGGTGAAGTAGGCATTACCGCACACCAGGCGGTCCGCACCATCAGCGGTCACCAGAGGGATGGTTTCGCGGTTGATCCCGCCATCGACCTGGATGGGCAGGAGCGGGAAGGCCTTGCGCACCACGCGGATGCGCGGACGCACGCTGGGGATGAAGGCCTGGCCGCCGAAGCCCGGGTAGACGGTCATGAACATCACCAGGTCGACCTGGGGGAGGGCCCACAGCCAGAGCTCGGGATCGGTGTCGGGGTTGAAGGCCAGGCCGACCGCGGCGCCGCTGGCGCGCACCTGGGCAATGGCCTGGGCGAGCTGACGCTGGCCGACCGCCTCGACATGAATGGTAATGGCATCGGCCCCGGCGGCGCGAAAATCCCCGATGTACTTCTGGGCATCGGTGATCATCAGGTGGACATCGAGGTGCAGGGAGGTGGCACGGCGCAAGTGCGCGACGATGAATGGGCCGACGGTGATGTTGGGCACGAAATGGCCGTCCATGACATCGACATGCAGCATGCGCGCGCCAGCGGCGGCGCAGGCGGAGACCTCCGCGCCCAGGCGGGTGAAATCGGCCGACAACAGGCTGGGGAGGACGTGCACCGGTCTCATGGCCGCCAGCTTGGGTCAGGGAGCCCTAGCGCAAGGGCAGCGCGGGGCGAGGTCACCCTTCCCCTCTGCCTGTCCGGCCCTATCACCACGGCATGGCCGCAGAGCTCGCTGGAGCGCAATCGAGCGTGACGACCGCCAGGCCATCAGCCTGGCGGNNCTGCTCCCTGGCCGTCCTGGGCCTGTGCCTGCTCATCGGCATGCTCGGCAGCCGCTGGTGGAGCGTGACCGACCACGCCACCAGCATGGTCCTCCACCTCAGCCTGCTCGAACTCGCCACCGGCACCGATGCCGACCGCACCTCCCCCCCCGACCGCCTCCAGGCACCGGGAACGCGGCTGCACGATGGGACCTTCAGCCTGCTGGGCACCGACGAGCTGGGCCGCAGCCTCGCCCTGGGCCTCGCCTGCGCCCTGGGCGCCAGCATCACCGTCGCCTGCTCCGCCGCCGTGCTCGCCCTGGGCATCGGCACGCTGTGGGGGACGATGGCGGCGCTGCTGGGTGNNTGATGACGACGATGGCGGCGCTGCTGGGTGGCCGCTGGGACAGCCTGCTGATGCGCGTCGCCGAGGTCACCGCCGCCGTGCCCAACGTGGTGGTCATCGTGGTGGTGGTCAGCGCGCTGCAGAGCCTCGGCAGCGCGGTGACGTTCAGCGCCATGGGGCTGCTCTACTGGCAGACCATCAGCCGCGTGATCAGGGCGCGGGTGCTGCGCCTGCGCGGCGAGAGCTACGTCGAGGCCAGCCGCGCCATGGGCGCCGGGGTGATGCACCGCCTGCGCCTGCACCTGCTGCCCGGACTGACGCCCACGGTGCTCGCCTACGGCGCCCTGCTGCTGCCGCGCCTGATCATGCTGGAGAGTCTGCTCTCCTACCTCGGTGTCAGCTCCAGCGCCTCGTCCGCGCACAGCTTCGGCCGCATCATCGCCGGCGTGACCGCCACCCTCACCCCCCTGTCGCGGAGCTGGTGGCCGGTGCTCATGCCCTGCCTGGTGCTGTCGCTGTTCCTCCTTGCCCTCAACGTGGTCCTCGATGCCCTGTCGAAGCGAGACCACCAGAGCGCGCGCTGATCCCGGCACCGGGCGTCGCAGAGCAAGGATGCCGCGAGGTCCGGTTGCCTCCACACGACAGCCCGTTAGCCTGAGGATGCGCGGACACCAGCCGCCAGCATTCCCGCCCACCCAGCTGCCCGTTAGGAATCACCATGGCCATCGAGTTCACCGACGCCAATTTCTCCGCTGAGGTCCTCAAGTCCGACAAACCTGTCCTCGTCGATTTCTGGGCGCCGTGGTGCGGGCCATGCAAGATGATCGGACCGATCGTCGAGAAGCTCTCCACCGATCTCTCCGGCCAGGTCAGGATCGGCAAGCTCAACGTCGACGACAATCCCGCGACCGCGCAGGAGTACGGCGTGATGAGCATCCCCACGCTTCTGCTGTTCAAGGGCGGCAAGGTGGTCGGTACCACCATGGGCTTCCAGTCCGAGCCCAAGCTGCGCGATTTCATCCTCACTGCGGGCGCCAAGCAGGCGACCTGAACGCCAGCACGACCCAGCGGGCGGCCAGTGCACGGCATCGGCCGGTCACGGCGGGTTGGGCGTCGGCGCTGCGGGCGCCGCAAAGGTGACGGTGTCGAGAGTGCCGACGACCGCACCGTCGCTGTCGAGCACCTCGAGCACCAGGCGCGTCTGATCAGCCACCGGCAGCGGCACCTCGGCATCGACCACCAGCGGCTGGGAGGGCGAGGCGTAGTAGGAGTTCACCGCCAGGCGGTCGCCGGTCGGGGAGATGGCGGTGAGCGCGGCGGTGCCCTCGTAGAAGACCCCGAAGGTGCCTTCCACATGCACGGACTTGGCGAGCGTGCTCAGCGCGAGATGGCGCTTGATCAGCCCGACATCGGTGACCGCGGCGATCGGACCGTCGATGCGGGTGGCATACCAGTCCTCGCTGAAGGTGAAGGCGGTGCCGGAGGCGCAGTCGACCAGCGGGCTGAGGACCTGCATGCTCATCACCGGCTGGCGATCCGAGGTGGCAACCGCGATGGAGATGCCGCCATCGGGATAGATCTTGCCCGGTCGGTAGGCGAAGCGCTTGGCGAAGGCATAGCCTTCGCGCTCATCGACATAGCAGATCCAGCCGCCGGTCGAGTCCGCACCCAGTCGGCCGCTGCGGTGGAGGTACTGCACCGCGCCGATGCCGTCGTCCACCGAGCTGCGCCACTGCCCGTCGCCATAGCCTGCAGTCAGGCCCGGGAAGGCCATATAGCCGCGCGGACCGAAGGCGCTGGCGCGGCTGAGCGGATAGTAGATCCAGAAGCGGTCGTAATCGCTGGACCCCTCATGCGCACCGATCACCTGGCTGTCATCGAGGATCGAGACGATGGCCGCCGACTTGCCGGTATTGCCCAGGGTCTGCTCGACATGCACCCGGGTGCTGCCGCGGGTCACGGTGTAGCGTCGCGAGAGCTGCAGCCCGGAAGCCTGCCAGGCGGTGAAGCTCTCGATCGGCGAGGAGCTCTCGATCACCGCGCTGGCGGCATCGTGGGCGGCCACCTGGACCGTCCACATGCCGCAATCCAGATGGGGGGCGGGCGGCGAGGCCCCCAGTCCGCGATGCCAGGCAGAGATCGGCGCGATCCAGGTCTTGTAGCCGCCGAAATCGTGGAACGGATCGTCCTCGGCCGGATCGTAGGTCTTGCCCAGCTCGGCGGGATTCACCCAGAGGAAGGGGTGGTGGCCGAGATCGAACTACATCACCCGACCGCCGATCGCGGGCACCACCGCGAGGGTCACCAGGCCGTTGGAGACCACCACCGACTGCCAGCCCCAGGAGTGGTAGTTCTCAAGCGTACTGGCGGTGACCGCCTCGGAGGCGGTCGCCGACGACGCTGCAGCCAGGGTGGCTATGAGCGCACGCAGCATGGCAGTCCCTCGCATAACCCTAGCCGTAGCACGACTTCGTCCCAGCGCCACCGCCCGCTAGCGCCATCGTGCGTGTGATCGCCGGCTCCGACCCGGGGGAGCGCGGCCATGCGGACGGCCATGGATCCTCCGTTGCCGGTCGGGGAGTGTGCCCTACCGTGCTCCGCCATGCCCATTCGCGTGGAGGCTCGCATTCAGCGATCGGACGAACCACGGCCAACCGGCGGTTGATGGCCCATGACCACCTATCTGCTCGTGCTCCTGGGGATGCTGTTGAATGTCGCCGCGCAGGTGGCCCTCAAATGGGCGGCTGCCGGGTTGTCTGCCACCGCCGCCAGCGGCGAGGACGGCAAGCTCACCCTCTCCGCGATCGCCGCCGACCCGCTGCGGGTGGCGCTGAACGGCTGGTTCATCACCGGACTGGCGCTCTATGCCATCAGCGTGGTCAACTGGCTGGTGGTGCTCGACCGCATGGCGCTTTCGGTCGCCTATCCGCTGATGAGCCTCGGCTACATCCTCACCCTGGTCCTCGGCGTCATGCTGTTCAGGGAGCCGCTCAGCCTGATGCGCGTGCTGGGGGTGGTGGTCATCATCATCGGCGTCATCCTCATCAGCCGCCCGGTGGTACCGCATGCCTGACGCCAGCCCTCTCCCCCACCTCCCCTTCGCGCGTCCGGTGATCAGCGAGGCGGCGATCGCCGAGATCGCCGATGTGCTGCGCAGCGGCTGGATCACCAGCGGCCCCAGGGTCCTGCAGTTCGAGAAGGATTTCGCCTCCTATGCCGGCGCCCACCAGGCGATTGCCGCCTGTTCCGCCACTGCCGCGCTCGACCTGGTGCTCCAGGCGCTGGAGCTCAAACCCGGCGACGAGGTGATCACGCCATCGATCAACTGGGTCAGCGGACCCAACATGATCGAGCTCAATGGCGGCCGCACGGTCTTCTGCGAGGTCGCCCCCGAGACCCTCAACCTCGACCTCGCCAGCGTCCAGCGCCTGATCGGAAAGCGCACGCGCGCGATCCTGCCGGTGCACTTCGCCGGGGCCCCGTGCGATCTCGACGGCCTGCGGCGCCTGATCGCAGGCACCGGAATCGTGCTGATCGAGGACGCCGCGCATGCTGCCGGGGCGCGCTACCGCGGCCGGCCGATCGGCGGCGACAGCGAGGTGGCGGTGTTCAGCTTCCACCCGACCAAGAACATGACCACCGCAGAAGGCGGCATGATCACCTGCTCCTCGGCGGAGCTGGCGGCAAAGCTGCGCATCCTGCGCTTCCACGGCATCCGCAAGGACGCCTGGAAGAACCACGGCCGCAGCGGCAAGGACCTCTACCAGGTCCTCACCCCGGGCAGGAAGTACAACCTCACCGACATCCAGGCGGTGCTGGGCATCCACCAGCTGCGCGATCTCGACCGCCACAATGCCGAACGCGCCCGCCTGGCGGGACTGTACGCACAGCAGTTCGCCAGCTCGCGCATCCTCACGCCCCTCGCTCTTCCGCAGCAGCAAGGCACTCTCCATGCCTGGCACATCTACATCGTCCTGCTCGAGCTCGAGCGGCTGCGCATCGATCGCGCCGCGGTGGTCGACCGCCTCGAGCAGCTCGGCATCGGCACCGCCTTGCACTTCCCCGCGGTGCATAGCCAGCACTACTACCTCCAGCGTTATCCCGAAGCCGACCTGCCCGTCAGCGCGCGCCTGGGCGATCGCCTGCTGACCATCCCGCTCTTCCCCGGAATGACCGATGCGAACGTCGAGCGGGTGGTCGCAGCCTTCGCCAGCATCGAGAAAGAGCACAGCCGATGAGTCCCTCACCCACCTCGCCGGGAACGCCGCGCACCTTGGAGCACCGCAGCGAAGACCAGGGCGGACCCAAGCTCTCGGTGGTCATCCCGATGTACAACGAGGAGCGCAACATCCCGGCGCTGTTCAAGCGCCTGATGCCGATCTGCGGCGCCCTCGAGATCAGCTGGGAGGTGGTCTGCGTCGATGATGGCTCGCGCGATGGGACGGCACGCCTGGTGCGGGCCGAGCAGGCGCTCCATCCGCAGCTGGTGCTGGTGCAGTTCGCCAGGAACTTCGGCCAGCACGCCGCGGTGACCGCCGGCTTCGCGCATGCCCGCGGCGAGTGGATCATCACCCTGGATGCCGATCTGCAGAATCCCCCCGAGGA
>PLEW01000243.1 GCA_003136555.1 Planctomycetota bacterium
CCGATGGTCTTGCCGCCCGCCTCGCCGAGCGCCGGCTTGCCGGCGGGAGATTTGGCCAGACCGCCGGCGGCTGGCTTCTTCAATCCAGGTGATTGGCCTGCGAGACGGGGGGGTTGCTCGTCGTTCATCGGCTCACTCCAAAGTCGTCGTTCAATGCCCGCCTGCCACAGCGGCGCCAAGAGCCTGCCGCACCTGGCCTGCGAGGTGGAGCGCTTCTGGTGCACTGGGCGCCTCGGCAATCACACGGCTGGCCGGTTCGGTCCCTGAGGCGCGCACATGCACCCAGCGGTCCGCCCAGCTGAGCTTCAGCCCGTCGGCGGCATCGATGCTGGCACCCTGCGCCAGGGCATGGTTGCGCAGTGCCGGGATGGCGGCGGTGATGGCGGCGCGGTCCATCTGGATCTTCTCCTTGTGGATGGCGTAACGCGGGATGCCGGCGACCAGGCGCGCGACGCTGGAGTGGGTGCGCGCGAGGTACTCGAGGACCAGTGCCATGCCGATATGGCTGTCGCGACCGGCGACCACGCGCGGGTCGATGACCCCGCCATTGCCCTCGCCGCCGATCACCGCGCCATGCGCCTGCATGCTGTCGACCACATGCGCTTCGCCGACCTTGCTGCGCACCACCCGTGCGCCATAGCGCTCGGCGACATCCTCGAGCATGCGGCTGGTCGAGAGGTTGGTGCAGGCGACCAGCGGCTCATCGCTCCCGCCGGCGGCGCGCACCGCCGCCATGCGTGCGGCGGCGCACAGCACCAGGGTGTATTCCTCGCCGATGTAGACGCCCTGGTCGTCGATGATGGCCAGGCGATCGGCATCCGGATCCTGGACGAAGCCGATGTGCGCCTTGGCCGCGGCGACCACCGCGCCGGTGAGGCTGACATTGGCCGCCGTCGGTTCGGGGTCGCGCGGGAAGATCAGGTCGGGCCTGGTATAGAGCGGCACCACCTCGCAGCCGAGGCGGCTCAGCAGTTCCGGCGCCAGGCGGCTGCCGGCGCCGTTGACGCTGTCGATCACCACCCGCAGCCGGGCGGAGCGGATGAGCTGGGCATCCACCGCCGCCAGTACGCGGTCGCGGTGCAGGTCGGTGGCATCGGCATGGCTGCGCTGGCTGCCGACCCCGTCCCAGGTGCGCCAGGACGGCTCCTCCCGGTAAGCGGCCAGGACTGCATCGAGCTCGCCCTGGGTGACGTTGCGGCCGGCGGCGGAGAAGAACTTGAGGGCATTCCACTCCACCTGGTTGTGGCTGGCCGAGACCTGGATGCCGCCGGCGGCGCCCAGCGCCAGGACGGTGATCGGCACGGTCGGCGTCGGCACCATGCCGATCTCCACCACCTGGCATCCGACCGCGCGCAGGCCGACCGCGGCGGCCTGGAGGAACAGCTCGCCGGTGGGACGGCTGTCGCGCCCCACCACCACCACGCCGCCCCGGGCGATGCGGCGGCCATAGGCGGCCGCCAGCCCCATCACCTGGTCCACATCCAGGCTCGCTCCGACCACGCCGCGGATGCCGGATACCGAGACGACGCAGCCGAGCGGGCGGTTGGACATGGGGGTTAGCCAACGGGCAATTGCCGGAAATGCAACCACGACGCAGCCTCACGCTCCGCCTGGCTCCCATCTTGCCTGCCTGGGCTCGCCTGGAGGATGGCCGCTCCGAGGTGCCACCCATGCCCTGCATCGACATGCCCCTGCATGAGCTGATGTCCTATCCCGGACGCAACCCCCGTCCCGGCGATTTCGACGCCTTCTGGGACGCCAGCATCCGCGAGATGCGCGCGCTCGACCCCGCGGTCGAGCTGCGCCCCGCCGCCTTCATCACCCCCGCCGCGACCTGCTCGCATCTCACCTTCACCGGCATGGGCGGCGCGCGCATCCACGCCAAGTACCTCACCCCGCGCGGGGCCGGACCCGCGGCGAAGGTGCCGGCGGTGGTGCTGTTCCATGGCTATACCGGCTCGAGCGGTGACTGGGCCGACAAGCTGAGCTGGGTGGCGCAGGGCTTCGCCGTCGCCGCCCTCGACTGCCGCGGCCAGGGCGGGCTGTCACAGGACCCGGGCGGGGTATCCGGCCCCACCCTCAACGGGCACATCATCCGCGGCCTCGCCGACAGCTCGCCGGCGAAGCTGCTGTTCCGCGACGTCTTCCTCGATGCCGCCCAGCTCGCCGGGGTGCTGATGTCGCGCCCCGAGATCGACGCCCTGCGGGTGGGCGCGACCGGCGGCTCGCAAGGCGGCGCGCTCACCATCGCCTGCGCCGCGCTCGAACCGCGGATCGCGCGCGCGGCGCCGATCTTCCCCTTCCTGTGCGATTACCAGCGGGTGTGGGAGATGGACCTGACCAAGGACGCCTATGCCGAGCTGCGCACCTTCTTCCGCCACTTCGACCCCACGCATGCGCGCGAGCGCGAGATCTTCACCCGCCTCGGCTACATCGACATCCAGCACCTCGCCCGGCGCATCCGCGCCCGGGTGCTGATGGGGGTCGGACTGATGGATGCGATCTGCCCGCCCTCGAGCCAGTTCGCCTGCTACAACAAGATCACCGCCACCAAGGAGCTGGCGATCTACCCCGACTTCGCCCACGAGACCCTGCCGGGGCTCGCTGACCGCATCGCCACCTTCATGGCCGGCATGGAGGGATGACCGGCGGCTCGAGACGCGCCCGCCTGACGGGCTGGGCCGTCGCTGTGCAGCGGCCCGTCTACGCCGATTGCGCCCCCCGGATGCGGGTCTACGGTAGTCGCCATGTCCGCCCCTGCCGCCACCCTGGCGCCTCCACGCATCGCGCCGCCTGCGCCCCTGCCGGCCGGGACGATCATGTCCGCCGCCAGCGAGGCGCGTCTGCGCCGTCCGCGCACGCGCGGGGCGTTCATGCCGCTCGACGCCGCCAGCCGGCAGCTCGCCCTGCTGAGCGTCGCCAACCCGGGCGGCGACGCCCGCCTCTACTGGCTGGTCGAGCTGCCCGCGCTCACCGTCAGCGATACGCG
>PLEW01000088.1 GCA_003136555.1 Planctomycetota bacterium
GCTCCGACTCCCGCAGGTCAGGAGGTCTGAATTTCGGTCGACTCCGACCGCTCGCCAGCAGCATAGCGGGCATGAGCGCATCCCGGCGACCCGCGACCGCCAAGAATGCCGATGACGCGCGGGAGCCCCTCATCCAGCAGGTCGCGGTCGGCATCATCCTGCCCCTGCGCCATGCGGTCCTGCGCGCCGGCCTGCCGCTCGAGTCGGCCTGCTTCCCGGGCGACCAGCTGGCGAGCACCATCCACCTGGCCGCACGAGCCGGCGACCAGGTACTCGCCTGCGCCACCTACCTGGCGAGCCCCTATGACGGCGAGCCGGCCTACCAGCTGCGCGGCATGGCCACCGCTCCCGCCGTCCAGGGGACCGGCCTCGGGCGGCGTCTGCTCATCCATGCGGAGGGGCTCCTCGATGCGGCCATCGGCCTGCGCTGGTGCAATGCCCGGTTGACCGCCATCGGCTTCTATGCCCGCCTGGGCTGGACGGTGGCCTCGGACGTCTTCGACATCCCGACCGCAGGCCCGCACCGGCGCATGATCAGGCGGCTCGCTGCCCAGCCCACGCCGCAGCCGGACTCAGCGCCGGGGGGGATCGCTCCGCCGCGCTAGCGCTGATCGCGGTGGCCGCTGCGGGCGCCCGGAGTGCTGGGCGCTCCTGCGTGCGGCAGGGCGTCCCCATCCACGGCATCGAGATCGGCGATGCTGCGGATGATCGCCCCGCGCACGGCGGTGATGCGCTGATCGCCATGCTCCGGCCCAAGCTGCAGCACCACGGTGGTCGGCGAGACCTCGATCACCGTGGCGGCGAAGCCGAACTGGGTGAGCACGCGGTCGCCCGGCTCCACATCGATCAGCGCACCCTCGATCAGCCGCTGGGCGCGCGCTCGCTGATAGCCTTCGACCAGCATCACCGACACCAGCACGCTGGCCGCCAGGAAGACGCAGGCGAGCACCGCCCGCAGCAGCAGCACGGTCAGCGGATCATCGGGGTGGAACACGGTGATCGGGCATCCTGTGGTCGGTCCGATGGGCCCGGCCGCGCGTGCGGCCGGTGCGGTGGCAGGGCGAGATCGCCGTGGTGCCGGATGACGGCCTGCCCAGCGATGCCCTGCTGCACGCGTGGGCACCGGGGCACCGGGGCACCGGGGGCACATGAGCAGATTAGCACGCCTGATGCCAATCGAGCGGTGCCGTCTGGGCGTCTGGCTGCGGCTACCGCGGCCAGACGGTTTGCAGATTTCAAGGTGCGCGCGGCTGGCGCTTGCACACTTCAAGCTGACATCCGGCGCGGTCCCGCCAGCATGATCGGTGATTCCGGCCCCAACCGCATGGAGCACCGATGACCACCCCGCCAACCACCTTCACCATCCCGACCTACCGCCTGCGCGATGTCGGCGCGACCATCGAGGCCTATGACCAGCATTTCCATCGCAACGGCCATCGCCTCGACCTGGTGGTCATCGATGACTCGAGCACGGTCAACCAGCAGAAGTACTTCCCGCTCCTGGAGCGCACCCAGACGCACAATCCGCTCTACTATGTCGGACCGAAGGAGAAGGAGCACGTCCTCAGCCTGCTGTTCGCCCGCCTGCGCGATCGCAAGCTCGAACCCCTGGTGCGCAACCTCTTCCGCCCGAGCTATGGCGGCAACCGCAACTACACCCTGATGTACACCCTCGGCCAGCACCTCATCAGCGCCGACGACGACATGCGGCCAGAGGCGCTCATGGAGGACAGCCCGGAATCGCTGGACGATGGCGAGGTCTGCCGGGGCAAGCTGATCCGCTGCGATGCCCCGGGGTTCACCCGCAAGTCCTTCGACATCCTGACCGCCTTCCGCGATGTCCTCGGCCGGCAGGTGTGCGAGATCCCGGGCAACCATGTGCGCGGGGAGACGCTGCTGGATTCGGCCATGGATCTCGAGACCAACGTCTCGCGCGGTCAGGGGCGCACCAACTCCCTGCACCTGCGGCCGGGGACGGTGCATGACCGCGATGTCATCAAGATGGCGCAGACCTACCGCTCCGGCACCAATGACATCGATGCCCTGGACTTCGTCGACATGTTCCTCGACGACCCGCAGCAGATCAGCCTCGACGAGCTGCACGACTGGTACGTGCTGGTCAACTTCCGCCCGGTGGTCACCAAGCAGAACTGGCGCATGGACTGCGGTGTGGCCGCCTACGACAACCGCCAGGGATTGCCGCCCTTCTTCCCCACCCGCCTGCGCTTCGAGGACTACATCTACCGCCTGTGGATCCAGCAGGACGGCATCGCCTCGGCGCATGTCGACGCGGCGCAGAACCACACCAAGAACGCCTATATGCGCAACCCCCTGCCCGCCGAGGTGTTCAACGAGGAGGTCGCCAACCTGCTCAAGCGCAAGATCAAGGACACCGTCTCGCACCGCGATGCCCTCAGCATCATGTTCGACTACGAGGGCGAGGTCTCGCTCGCCGACACCGAATACATCCTCGACCGCATCACCGCGCTGCACCGCCGCGTGCTCGCCGCCATGGCCAGCGCGGGAGCCGAGCGCCAGCGCTCGCTGGCGGCCTTCGCCGCCAGCCTGGAGCGCTCGTTCTACGGCTTCGAACCGGACTTCTTCCAGTAGAACCTCATCCGCATCACCGACGATGTCATCAGCCAGTTCAAGGGCTCGCTGGAGATCTGGCCGACCCTGATCGAGATCTGCTACCTGCGCACCCACGTCGCCGGCCTGCCGCGCCAGCGCGTGCGCAACCAGGCCAAGGAGGCGTCCTAGCCCTGCTCCCGGCCGCCTGACGGGCACGGCCCCGGGCCATGTGCCGCCGCGCTCGCCGATCGACTCAGATCGACGAGCGGCAGCGCGGCGCGCCGCAGCGGCAGGCCATGCCGCCGTGGTGCTGGGTTTCGCCGTAATTGACCGTCAGTTCGCTGCCGGCGGCGATCGCAGCGCGGCTGTAGACTTCGACGGTGCGGCGGATGATGCGCAGGTAGCAGTTCGGCTGGCAATGGTGGTTCAGGTGGCGGAAGGCATTGCCGCGGGTGCAATCCAGCGCCCAGCGCCGCGACAGCTCCACCAGCTGGATGACCGCCCGCCGCTGATGGTCCCGGCGCGCCGCCGGCAGCCGGAGCACGGTGCCGGTGAGGATGCCGAGCTTCTGCCGCCGGGCGATGGCCTGGATGGTGAACACCCCGGTACCATGGATGCGGCTGGGCCGCAGCGAGAGCCCGGCCACCGGCGCAGCATCCGCCACCCCGGCCGCGGCCTGCCGCCGCTGGCGTCGGCGCGCTGCTGATGCCGGCCGGCTCGGCGCACACGCCAGCAGGGTGGCGGCCTGGGGGCGCGTGGTCCGGGAATGCATGGCCATATCCATGTCCTTGCCGGTGACGGCGTTGGGCGATTGCGGTCGCAGGGCAGCGGAGAGGCGGGGGCGCTGGGCCGCCCCGGGGTCACGCGCCATCATTCACCACCACCCCGGATGGGAAGCGCGCACCGGACGTGGGTCGCCGGCCGCAGCACCGTCATGAATGCAGGATGCCCCGCAGCATCGGCTTGCGCAGATCCCGTGCGCACCCCGGCGGGCCGCGCCTGCGGCCGAGCGGGGCCGCGGATGACCACCATGGGCGCAGCGTCGCGGGCTGGTGGCGCTGCAAGCCCCTGGGACACGAGATGATGGTATGTTTATATAAGGATCTTCTTGTATTTTTATCCTCTTTGTGGTAGGGTCACCAAATCGACCATGGTCCATCCCGACGCACGTTCATTCGCCATCGTTGCCGCCGCCCACATCGAGGTGATCTCGGGGCGGCTGCGCTCGCTCACCCTCCAGCCATACCTGCTCGACGAGGCGGCGATCGCCGACAGCTGCTGGACCATGACCGCCATCGCCGAGCAGGCGGGCGCCCTCGGCCTGACCCGCATCCACTGCCTGGCGGCTGCGATCGTCCAGCTGCTGGGAGCGTGTCGCCACGTGCGCGTGCACCACCAGGGCTGCCCCTGGCAGACGGCGCTCAGCGCGGTGCGGCGGCTTGGGGCGCTGGTGCGCTGCCATGCCATCGGCCAGAGCTTCCCTGGCAACGATGACGCTGTGCTGGGGGAGCTGCTGCCGTGGATCACTCGCGCCGGCACCCTGGATCACCACCCCGGCCCGGCAGCACCCGCGGCCCGGTCCGGAATCGAGGTGCCGCCATGAAGCCGCAGAGCGAACTGGCAAGCGGCGTGTTCGAACGCCTCCAGGAGCTGCCCGCGCTGCCCGCGCTGGTGCAGCAGCTCCACCGGCTCGTCGGCGGCGGGCCTGCCGCGCACGCCGAGCTGATGGCGATTGCGGGCCAGGATGCCGCCCTTCCCGCCAGGATGCTGCGCCTGATCAATGGCGCGGCGCCCAAGCCGCCCTTCGCCATCACCTCGCTGGACCAGGCGCTGATCCTGCTCGGACCAGCGGGCCTGGAGTGCCTGGCGCTGCCGCTCGCCCTGATCGCGCTGCTCCCGGGCCGCAGCGCACCATTCAACATGTCCTACTTCTGGTTCCACAGCGCCGTTGCCGCAGGCGTCAACCGTGAGATCGCCCGGCGCTTCTGGCGCGGCGAGCCGGAGACCGCCTATCTCGTCGGCCTGCTGCAGGACCTCGGAACCGCCCTGCTGCTGGCGCTCGCACCGGCAGCCTTCGGCGAGGTGATCGCCACCGCCAGCCGGGAGCGCACCAGCTTCCATGCTGCTGCGCTCACCATCCTCGGGCTGTCGGAGTGCGAACTCGCTGCCGAGGCCTGCAGCCGCTGGGGCCTGGATTCCGCGGTGGGCGATGCCATTCGCCACCAGCACGCGCCGGAGCTCGCCAGCGACCCGGCCCTGGCTGCCTGCTGCGGCCTCACCTCCCACCTATGCGCGCTGCATAAGATCAAGGCGGCTGGCAGCTTCGACAGCGCGGCGCTCGACCGGGGCATCATCCGGCAGCTGCGCCTCGAGGGCGCGTCCCTGCGCCGGCTGATGGCGATCATCCCGCAGCAGATCGCCCAGGGCAAGCTCATCATCGCGGTCGCCAGATGAGAAACCACGCAGGAATCCGCACTTTGGACGGCATGGGCAAGTCGCCCTTGACAACCATCAATTTAGAGATGTACACCTCCATGTCCAATTTAACCCACGGCGGCGATAGACATGCATGAACAGGGCGGTGATCGCGGCGGACGGAGCGGATGCGGTGCGCCCAGGCCCTGCGGCAGGCTGTCCGGACCGACCCGCCGTCCCGCGTGCACGCACCCCCGCCCGGCCGCACATCGTCCTGCGACTGCAACCGGAGCGGACGCCGGCGCGGTGATCGGCGAGGCGCAGGGCCACCTGGCACGCGCCGAGGCGCTGCTGCAGGCGCTGTCACCGGCCCCCTACGCGGTGCATGCCGCCGCCCTGCAGGCGTGCTACCGCGCCGTCCACGCGGTCACCGGGCTCGCCGGCTTCTGCGCCTTAGAGCGCGTCCGCCTGCTGGCGCTCGAGGTCGAACGCGTGCTCGAGGGCATGCGCATACAGCGCCTCGACAGCGCCCCTGCGCGCATCGCCGCCATGCGCGCGGCCATCGCCCGCATCGCCAGCGTGCTGGGCGGAAAGCTGCAAGACGGCGGGCAGGCGGAAGTTGACGCGGCGATCATCGGCGCTCTGCACGCCTGGGCGAAGGCCGATGGCAGGGCCGAGCCGGCGATATGCCGAGCACTGCCGCCGGCGATCGCACGCATGCTCGCCATCGGCTCCCAGATCACCACCGGCCCGCCCGCACCACCCTCATCCCCCCTGCAGGCCAGCCATGCCCGATGACCTGATCCTGGAATTCATCGCCGAGGCATCGGAGCACCTCACGCGCGCGGAGGAGATCCTGCTGGTCTTCAGCCGGCAACCCGAGCAGGCGGATGCCGAGGCCATCAATGCCTGCTTCCGCGCCGTCCATACCATCAAGGGCTGCTCCGGCTTCCTCGACCTCCTGCGCATCCAGCGCCTCGCCCATGCCGGCGAGCAGACCCTGGACGCCCTGCGCACCCATGACCTCGAGGCGAGCACCGCCGCCTTCGACGCCCTGCTCGCGGTGATCGCCCGCCTGCGCCAGCAGATCGCCCAGCTCAACGGCCCGGGCACGCAGCTGCCGGACGACGATGACGATTGCATGCAGCTGCTCGAGGCGGCGCGCCAGGCGCGCCCGCTGCAGGCGCCCGAGGCCACCGCCACCTCGACAGCCTCCCCCCCTACCCCCGAGGAAGCGATCACCGCCGCGCTCTCCGGGCTGATCGCCGCAGGTCCCGATGACGAACCCGGCATCGCCCAGGCCTTGGATCAGCTGGCGCAGGCAATGCTCAGCGGACCCTGGCATGCGCAGGCGCGCGCGGTGATGACGCGCATGCGCCAGAGCAGCACCGGCTTGGCTGGCAGGGATGCCCCCGATCGCTTCCTGGCGCTGCTCAAGCAGATCGAGGAGCTCGAGGCCCTCCAGCGCCCGCAGGCGGACGCTGGAGCGCAACCAGGCGCCGCCTCCGCCAGCCGATCGCCCGCAGTGGCGGGCGAGTTCGCCAACGAGGCGACGGAGCTGCTCGCCGGCGTCGAGGCCTTGGTGATCGGCCGCTCACGCTTCACGCCCGAGCAGATCAACAGCATCTTCCGCGCCTTCCACACCATCAAGGGCATGGCCGCCTATCTCGACCATCCTGCGATCGAGCATGCTGCGCATGGCGTCGAGACGCACATCCAGGCGGTGCGCGATGGCAGCATGCCGGCGGATGATGTCTTCATCCTGCAGGTGCTGCGCGGTGTCGACGCGCTGCGCGCCCTGACCGCGTCCAGCGGCCCGGCAGCCGGCCCCGCGCCGGCGCCAGCAGCGGCGCCGGCCGAGTGCGCCATTGGGGGAGCGCCAGCGGCCGGCGAGCGCATCGGCGATGTGCTGGTCGGCCTGGGCGTGCCGCGCACCGCCATCGAGCACACCGCTGCTTCGCTCAAGCCCGGGGAGCGCATCGGCGACCGGCTGGTCGCCGATGGCACCGCGAGCCGCCAGCAGGTCGAGCAGGCGGCGGTGCTCCAGCATGCGGGCAAGACCGCCGAAGCCTTCTCACGGGTCGCCACCGCCAAGCTCGAGGAGCTGATGGACCAGGTGGGCGAACTGCTGATCGCCCAGGCGATGGTCCAGCACCATCCCGAGCTGGAGCCCCAGTCGACCCTCGGCCAGGCGGTCGGCCGGCAGGGGCGGATACTGCGCCAGCTGCAGCTGCTGTCGCTGAGCCTGCGCATGGTGCCGATGCGCGGCACCTTCCAGAAGATGGCGCGCGTGGCCTACGATACCGCCAAGAAGCTGGGCAAGCAGATCAGCTTCGTGCTCGGCGGCGAGGATACCGAGATCGACCGCACCCTCGCCGAGGCGCTCGGCGATCCGCTGATGCACATGGTGCGCAACGGCATCGACCACGGCATCGAGAAGCCGGAGGCCCGCATCGCCCGCGGCAAGCCGCCCGGCGGCACCGTCCGCCTGGAGGCCTTCCAGGCCGGCGACAATGTGGTCATCCGCCTGCAGGACGACGGTGCCGGGATGGACCCGGCGCGCCTGCGCGCCAAGGCGATCGAGAAGGGCCTTATCGATGCCAGCGCGCCCATGGATGAGCAGGCCTGCTTCCAGATCGTCTTCCTGCCCGGCTTCTCCACCGCCGCGGCAGTGACCGATGTCAGCGGCCGGGGGGTCGGCATGGACGTGGTGCGCCGGCAGGTCGAGAAGGCCAATGGCACGGTGCATATCGCCTCGACCGTCGGCGTCGGCACGACCTTCACCATCCGCCTGCCGATGACCACCGCGATCCTCGACGCGATGCTGCTGAAGGTCGGCGCCGAACGCCTGCTGATGCCGATCAGCGGTATCATCGAGATGCTGCGGCCGCGCCCCGGCCAGGTGGGCACGCTGCTCGAGAGCGGCCGCATGATCCGCCACCGCGACCGCATCCTGCCGCTGGTGCGGCTGGGCGAGGTGCTCGGCGTGCCTGACGGCGAGAGCGATCCGGAGAAGTCGATCCTGGTGGTGGTCGAGAACCGCGGCGCGGATTTCGCCGTCCAGGTCGACACCATCCTCGGCCAGCGCCAGGTGGTGATCAAGCCGTTCGAACCGTCGATCACCCACCATCCGGCCACCAGCGGCACCACCATCCTCGGCGATGGGCGCGTGGCGCTCATCCTCAATCCCGCCGCCCTGGTCCGCCAGAACGCCTGCGCGGCCGGCGCCTGACCATCCTCCTCCCTCCATCTCCAGCACCTCCAGCACGCCCTGCGCCACCAAGGATCCTCCCATGAAACTCGGCACCAAGATCCTCACCTCGGCGGCGCTCGCCGTGCTGATCGCCACCATCGGCAGCATCATCGTCACCTACATGATCCTGCGCGAGAAGCAGATCAAGCAGACCCATGATGTGATGGAGTCGATGATCCGGCAGGCCGAGACGGTGCGCGAGAACTTCGACCGCCTGCACACCGCCGGCGCCTTCGACATCGCCAAGATGACCGCCGACCTCAAGGGCAAGTCGCTGCGCAAGACCGATCTCTACCAGACCATCCCGGTGGTGGCCGCCTGGCAGTCGATCGCGCCGGTGGCCGAATCCTCGCACTTCACCTTCCAGACCCCGAGCGCACCGCGCATCAAGGCGCGCAACAGCGACAACGAGTACCGCGAGGCCTTCAAGCCGGCCTTCGACGCCTTCGCCAAGGGCGAGCCGGACTACTTCTCGGCCGACGACGGCGCCATCATCTACGCCCGGCCGGTGAAGCTCACCGAGAGCTGCCTGACCTGCCACGGCGACCCCGCGAACAGCCCAAGCAAGAACGGCCTGGATATCGCCGGGCTGCCGATGGAGAACATGAAGGTCGGCGACCTCAAGGGCGCCTTCGTGCTGACCAAGCCGATCGACTACGGCGAGGCCAACGCCGCCGCCCTGCGCGTCACCCTGGTCGGCCTGACCATCCTCGCCGGCGTGCTGGCCGGCTTCTTCGTCATCTCGCGCGGCATCACCCGTGCGCTGCTGCGCGCGGTCACCGACCTGGCGGCCTGCTCGAACGAGACCGCCAGCGCCGCCAACCAGGTGGCCGGCGGCGCCCAGTCGCTCGCCGACGGCACGTCGCGCACCGCCGCCGCCCTGGAGGAGACCAGCGCCAGCCTGGAGCAGATGGGCTCGATGGTGAAGCAGACCGCGGCGAGCTCGAGCTCGGCCGCCACCCTGGCGAGCGAGGGACGCCAGGCCGGCGAGCGCGGCTCGCAGGCGATGGGCGAGCTCGGCAAGGCCATCCAGGACATCAAGGCCAACGCCGACCAGACCGCCAAGATCGTCAAGACCATCGATGAGATCGCCTTCCAGACCAACCTCCTGGCGCTCAACGCCGCGGTCGAGGCCGCGCGTGCCGGCGATGCCGGCAAGGGCTTCGCCGTGGTCGCCGAGGAGGTGCGCAACCTCGCCCAGCGCGCCAGCGAGGCGGCGCGCAATACCGCGACCCTGATCGAGAGCTCGGTCAAGGCCGCCGACAACGGCGTGACGCTGGCGCGCCACGTCAACGACATCGTCGGCCAGGGCACCGCCTCCAGCCGCAAGATCAACGATCTGGTGGCCGAGATCGCCGCCTCGGCGAAGGAGGTCGCCCAGGGCATCGAGCAGGTGGCCAAGGCGGTGCGCGAGATGGACCAAGTCACCCAGTCGAACGCCGCCGCGGCGGAGGAGAACAGCGCGGTGGGCGAGGAGCTCTCGGCCCAGAGCCAGACCCTCAATGGCCTGGTGGTCGGGCTCGATGTCATGGTGCGCGGCGCCGAGGCGGTGATGCGCAAGGACCAGGCCGCGCCGGCCGCGGCACGTACGGCGGCGCCGCGCGCCCCGGTCGCTCCAGGGGCGACTGCGGCGACCCGCACCCCAGGCCGGACGACCGCGGCGTCCACGACCAAGGCCACCGCCGCGCAGGCGGCGCGCGCGGCCATCCCGTTCGATGACGACGGCGCCGGCGATGCCCTCACGCTCGGGAAGTTCTAGGACGCCTGCGGCCATGAACGACCCCATCGCGCGCATCATGAGCATGGCCTACGAGGTCGCCGGCATCAGCCTGAGCGAGGCCAAGCGCTCGATGGTCGAAGGCCGGCTGGGCACGCGGCTGCGGCAGCTGGGGTGCAGCCTGCCGGAATATGTCGAGCTAGTCGAGCGCGATGCCGCCGAGAAGACCACGCTGATCGACCTGCTGACCACCAACCACACCGCCTGGCGTCGCGAACCGGACCACTTCGCCGACCTGGAGGCCCGCGTGCTGCCGGCCATCGCCAAAGCCCAGAGCCACGCCGCACGGCCACGCCTGCGCATCTGGTGCGCCGCCGCGGCGACCGGGGAGGAGCCGTGGACCATCGCCTTGAGCCTGGTGCGGGCGCTGCCGGAGATCGGACGCTGGGACGCCGCCCTGCTGGCTACCGACATCTCCACCCGGGCGCTGACGCGTGCGCGCGCAGGGTGCTATGACGAGGCGCGCATCGCTTCGCTCTCAGTGCACGACCGCGCGGCGGCGCTCATCCCCGCGCCAGCCACCACGTCCCAGGGGCAGTTCAGCGTCAGGCCGGAGCTGCGCGCGCTGGTGCATTTCGCCCGCCTGAACCTGATGGAGCCCTGGCCGATGCGCGGGCCCTTCGACTGCATCTTCTGCCGCAATGTCATGATCTACTTCGATCAGGCGACGCAGCAGAACCTGGTGACGCGCATGGCCGCATTGCTCAGTCCGGGAGGCACCCTCTATGTCGGCCATTCCGAAAGCCTGTCGGCCATCACCCATCCCCTGCGCACCATCGGACCGGCGACCTATGCCTCCTGACGCCACCCTCGATGCCGGACGCGTGGTGCTGGGGATCGGCGGGCTCCATGCCTGCCGCGCCGACCACGGCATCCTGATCACCCATGCGCTGGGCAGCTGCCTGGGCATCACCGCCTACGATGCCCGCGCCAAGGTCGGGGCGATGCTGCATGCGCAGCTGCCGCTGGCGCAATTGAACCCCGACCTGGCGCGGGACAACCCCGCGCGCTTCGTCGATCTCGGCATCCCGCTGCTGGTCCAGGCGGCCATCGATCGCGGCGCCGACCGCCGCCAGCTCAAGCTCGTGGTCGCCGGGGGGGCGATGATGATCGTCACCACCAACCCGCTGTTCAACATCTCCTCGCGCAATCTCACCGTCATGCGCAAGGTGCTCTGGCAGCAGGGCTGCCTGCTGGCCGGCGAGGACACCGGCGGCACCCAGCCGCGCACCATGACCCTCAAGCTCGACACCGGCGAGACGCTGATCGACTCCCAGGGCCGCCGCCTCACCTTCTAAGGATCGCTATGTATGGCCTTCTCCATCCTGGTCGTCGACGACAATCGCCTGATGCGCGGCATGGTGGCGCGCTCGGTCACCCTCTCCGGCCTGCCGGTCTCCTCGCTGCACGAAGCAGGCGACGGGGAGCAGGCCCTGGCGCTGCTGCGCAGACAGTGGGTCGATCTGGTGCTGCTCGACATCAACATGCCGGTGATGGATGGCGAAACCTTCCTCGGCCAGGTGCGCGCCGACGCGCGCCTGCGCGCGACCCTGGTGGTGGTGGTGTCGACCGAGTCCTCGCAGCCGCGCATCGCGCGCCTCAAGGCGCTGGGCGCCGGCTTCATCCACAAGCCATTCACCCCCGAATCGCTGGTCAAGGCGGTGCAGGACCTGATGGCGATCGGCTCAGGAGGCGCGCCATGAGCGATGATGACTGCCTGATGGCGATCGCCGGGGTGTGCGAGCACCTCGCCTTCCTGATTCCCAGCGGTGATGAGGGCGCCGCCCCCGAGGCGTGGTCGATCCAGACCCAGGTCCGCTGGTGCGGTCCCGATGGCAGCCGCGGACGCATCGTCGTTGCCCTCGACCAGGGCGCCGCGGTGGCCACCGCCGCCAACCTCCTCGGCCTGCCGCCCGGCCAGGCCCCCGGCGAGCAGGATGTCCGCGATGCCTGCAGCGAGCTGAGCAATGTCATCGCCGGCAACCTGCTGCCGGTCCTCTATGGCCAGGACCACGAATTCCACCTCTGCCCGCCGGAAGAGGTGGCGCCCGCGCGCCTGAGCGGGCGCACGGTGCTCTGCCTCGCCCTGCTCGACGGAACGCTCGGCGTCGCCATCCAGGGCGATGCCGACAACTCGCGCATCCTCAAGGCCGTGCGCCTGCCGACCGGATCGGCGCCATGATCACCGTCCTGGTCGTCGACGACAGCGCCACCGTGCGCCGGGTCATCACCGAAGGCCTCAACCGCACCAAGGACATCCGCGTGGTCGGAGCCGCCCCCGATCCCTATGTCGCGCGGGAATCGATCATGGCCCTGGCCCCGGATGTCATCACCCTGGACGTCGAGATGCCTCGCATGGATGGCATCAGCTTCCTGGCCAAGCTGATGCAGTACCGGCCGCAGGCGGTGGTGGTGATCTCCAGCCTGACCCCGGCCGGCAGCCAGGAGGCGATGCGCGCCTACCGGCTCGGCGCCGCCGAGGTCCTGTGCAAACCCGGATCGGCCTATGATGTGGCGGACGCGGTGCCGCGCCTGGCGCGGGCGATCCGCGCCGCCGCCGCCGCGCGCATCCGCGCCCCGCGTTCGTCGAGCCTGCCGGAGATTGCCAAGACACCGCTGCGCACGCAGGCGCTCAGCAGGACCTCCGATCAGGTCCTCGCCCTGGGCGCCTCCACCGGTGGCACCGAGGCGCTGCGCGAGCTGCTCGCCGGCCTGCCGGGGGATTCCCCCGGGACGATCATTGTGCAGCACATGCCGCCGCTGTTCACCGCCTCCTTCGCCCAGAGCCTGGATCGCACCAGCCGCCTGCATGTGAGCGAGGCGCATGGCGGAGAGCCGCTCCTGCCCGGGCTCGCCTACGTCGCCCCCGGCGGCCATCATCTTGCAGTGGTGCGCACCGGCGCCCACTACCAGGTCGAGCTGCGCGATGGCCCCGAGATCCACTTCCAGCGGCCGGCGGTCGACATCGCTTTCCTCAGCGCCGCCAAGGCTGCGGGCGCCAATGCCGTGGGCGTGCTGCTGACCGGCATGGGCCAGGATGGCGCCGCCGGGCTCAAGGCGATGCGCGACGCCGGGGCGCACACCATCGCCCAGGATGAAGCCAGCTGCGTGGTCTTCGGCATGCCCAAGGCGGCGATCGACTGCGGCGCCGCCTGCGAAGTCGCCGGCCTGGCTGCCATGCCGGAGCGCATCGCCGCCGCATTCCGACGCCGCCTCACCCATCATCTGGCCACGGAGCCGTCATGACCACCCTGGACACGGCCACTGCCATCCCATCCACTGCCTCCGTCACGGCCAGGTCAGCGAAAGAACCCATGCCTCAGAGCCTCGCTCTCGCGCTCGCCATCCTGGATTCCGTCGTGCCCGAGATCGCGGTCCTGGATGGCGATGGGGTGATCATCGCCGTCAATGCCTCGTGGCGGCGCTTCGCCGCCGAGAACCGCGCCTCCGCGCCAGGCTCCCCCCGCTCCACCGACATCGGCTCGAACTACCTCGAGGTCTGCCGCACGCGCTTGGACTGCGCCGATGACGATGGCCAGGCTGAGCGCATCGGCACCGGCATCCGCTCGGTGCTCGATGGCAGCTCGCCGCGCTACAGCTGCGAATACCCCTGCCACGCCCCGCAGCAGCAGCGCTGGTTCAGCATGGTGGTGACGCCGCTGAAGGCCGACGGACTGGGGGTGGTGATCACCCATACCGACATCACCGACCGCGTCTTCGCCGAACGCGCGGTGCAGCAGGCCAAGGATGCCCTCGCCTTCAAGGAGGAGCAGCTCAGCCAGGCCATGCGCGGCTCGGGTGTCGGCATGTGGGACCACTCGATCGCCACCGGCAATGTCGATTTCAGCGATACCTGGATGTGGACTTTCGCACTTTTTGA
>PLEW01000058.1 GCA_003136555.1 Planctomycetota bacterium
AAGTGATGCAATCACCCTGCTCCGCCCCCGCCCTGGCCCAGCTCATCTCCCGGCCGGGGATCGATCAGGCCATCCGCTCCGCCGCCGCCGGCGCGCTGATCACCAGCGATGGGCTCGCCCATCTCGATGAGCTCAGCGCGGTGATCCATGACGAGCATCAGCCCCAGGCGCTGCGTGAAACCATCATCGACGGCCTTGCCGGGCTCAACAACGACGCTGCCAACCGCGTCCTCACCGGCATGGTGCGCTCGGCGAGCTATCGCACCCAGCTGCGCATCGCCTCGTCGATGGCGGGCACCGCCTCTGGCGCCATCGCCCTGCTCGACAGCGTCGCCGCCGGTGCGCTCTCGGCGCAGGTGCTGCGCGAGCGGCTGGTATCGGAGCGGCTGGTGCATGCCGATCCCGCCCATGCGGCGCGCATCGCCGCGCTGACCAAGGGCCTGCCGCCCGGCGGGATGGATCGCGATCAGCTGATCCAGGAGCGGCTCAAGCTGTTCCGCTCCGGCAAGCCGTCCGCCGACGAGGGGCAGCGCGTCTTCGCCGCCACCTGCAGCGTGTGCCATCGCATCGCCGGCCTGGGCGGCACCATCGGGCCCCAGCTCGATGGCATCGGCAACCGCAGCCCCGAGCGCCTGCTCGAGGACATCCTCGACCCCAGCCGCAATGTCGACAAGGCTTTCAGGCAGAGCATCCTCGGCCTGGGCGACGGCCGGGTGGTCTATGGCATCATCCGCCGCGAGGAGGGGCAGTCGCTGGTCATCGCCGATATGACCGGGGCCGAGACCACCATCGCCACCAAGGATGTCGTCAGCCGCACGGAATCGCTGGCCAGCCTGATGCCTGACGCCTTCGCCCAGATCCTGCCTCAGGACCGTCTCAGCGATCTGCTCGCCTTCCTGCTGACCCAGCACGGGAAATGAGCTGAGCCGCCCCCCGGCTCCGGCTGCCGGCCGGCTCAGGCCAGCTCGAGCCCGTGCATGGTCGCGACTCCGGAGGAGAACTGCGAGGTCTCGATCCCGAGGCGCTGCAGCATGCTGACGTAGAGGTTGGTCAGCGGGTAGTTCTTCTTGCGGTCGAAGGCCAGGTGGCTGCCGTGCTTGAACCCCCCACCGGCGAGCAGCACCGGGAGATTGTCATTGGAATGGGCATTGGCCGAACCCATGTTGGTGCCGTACAGCACCATGGTGGTGTCGAGCAGGCTGCCATGCGGCTCCTTGGCGGCCTTGAGCGCGGTGAGCAGCCCGGCAAGTTCGCGGAACTGCGCATCCTCGATGAGCTTGAGCATCGCCAGCTTCTCCGGCTGGTTGCCGTGATGGGTGAGCTGGTGCGTACCGTCGGTGACCCCGGCGATGTTGGGCCGCACGAAGTCCTGATTGATGTACAGGGTGATCAGCCGGGTCGAGTCGCTGGCGAAGGCGAGCCGGGCGAGGTCGAACATGCTGCGCGTGCGTTCGATCACCGCCGCGCGATCGTTGATATCCGCAGGCATCTTGGCATCGATCTTGGGCTTCGGCCTGCGCTCCCATTCCTCGGCCACCACCAGCCGGCGCTCGAGCTCGCGCAGCGAGGTGAAGTACTGGTCGAGCTTGTCGCGATCGGCGCTCCCGACTTCGCCATTCAATTGCTTGGTGCGCTCGCCCACCTGGTCGAGGATGCTGCGCTCCTCGCGCAGGCGGCCGACCTGGGCCTCGACCTCATCCGGGGTGCCCTGGATGAACAGCCGCTTGAAGATGCGCGATTGCTTGTTCTCTCCGGGGATCATCACCCCCGCACCGGTGAACGACAGGCTGTTGTTGTTGTCGACGCACCAGGACAGCGAGGAGAAGCGCGTCAGCAGGCCGATCCGCTCGGCGGCGAACTGGTCGAGCGAGATGGTGTTGCGGAAGCCGCCCCGGCCCGGATGGCCGGCGCCGGTGAGGAAGCACAATTCGGCATGGTGGCCGCCATCGACCTCCGGCAGCGATACGCCGGAGAAGACGGTCAAGTCGGCGAGATGGTCGCCGAGGATCTTCAGATAGGGCGTCGGCTGGTAGCCCCGGCCGGGCTGCTCCGGGAAGAAGTGCTGGGGCAGGATGCCCTGGTTGGTCTCGATGCAGAACATGCGCCGCGGCAGCGCCAGGGCCGAGGATGGCTCGACCGCCCCCAGGCGCGGGGCCATGCAGTCGAGGAAGGGCAGCGCCAGCGCCACGCCCAGGCCCTTGAGCAGGGTGCGGCGCGGCAGGTTCGAGGTGCGGTTGAGCGGGTTCATGGTGGTGTCCTTGTCGGCGGGCCAGGTCATTTGTCGCGGAACTGGTCGCTCTCGACCACCGCATGGATGAGTGAACGCAGACCGTAGCGCTTGTCCTTGGTGGCCTCGAGGAGGCCCTCGACGGCGCTGCGGTCGGCGAAGCTGATGCCGGCCCCGGTGGCGAAGGTCAGCAGGCGGCGAGCGAGGTTGCGGGCGATCTGCGGCTCATCCGCGAGCAGCAGGGTGCGCAAGCCGTTGATGTCGTTGAAGGCGGCGCCCGCCAGCTGGCCGGAGCAGTCGATCGGCATGCCGAGGTGGTAGCGCACCTCGCGCACGCCGACGGTGGCGGTGACCTCATCGCCCTTGCCGACGCTGCGGTAGCGCTGGCGGTCGGCACCCATGACATCGAAGGCCTCGAGGGCGAATCCCGGCGGATCGATCATCGCATGACATGTGGCGCAGACCGGATTGGCGCGGTGCTTGCTCAGCTGCTCGCGGATGGTGGTCGCGCCGCGGGTGTCCGGCTCGATCGCCCCGGCATCCGGCGGCGGCGGCGGCGGCGGTGTGCCCAGCAGATGGTCGAGCACCCACGCGCCCCGCTTCACCGGCGAGGTGGTGAGGCCATTGGCGGTGACCTTGAGGATGCTGGCCTGGGTCAGGAAGCCGCCGCGGTCCGAACCTGCGGGCAGCGGCACCTTGCGGATGGCGCAGCCGGTGACGCCCTTGATGCCGTAGAGCTGCGCCAGCCGCTCATTGAGCATGGCGAAGTCGCTGCTGATCACCTGCCTGGCGCCCAGGTCGCCCTTGAGCATCTCGCTGAAGTAGGCGGTGGTCTCTCCGAGCATGGAATCGATCAGGTAGTTGTCGCAGAAGTACTCGGGATACAGCGGGCGGTCGGGGACGGTGGCGAAGATGTTGCACTGGTCGAGCCACTGGCTGGTGAAGTCTGCTACCAGGCGTCCCGCCTTGGGGTCGTTGAGCATGCGCTCGACCTCGCTGCGCAGGACCTCGGTGCGGCCCAGGGCGCCGCTCTTGGCTTCGGCCAGGAGGCCGTCGTCGGGCATGCTGCGCCACAGGAAGTAGGACAGGCGCGACGCCAGGGCATAGCCATCGAGACGGCCCGGCGCCTCGCGGAAGAAGAGGAAGTCGGGCGAGGTCAGCACCGCCTTGTAGGCGATGCGCATGGCATCCTGGAAGCAGCGCTTCTGGGCCACCCCCTCCATCGCCAGGGCCTGCATGCGCCGCACTTCACCCGCCTCGACCGGACGGCGGTAGGCGCGCTCCATGAAGGCGCGCAGCAGGCGCTCGCTGTCCTCCGCCGGATGCTTCGACTCCACCATGTAGGGACCGCCAGGCGGATGCCACGGCCGGCGCTCGAGCCCGGTTCCGATGGTGCTTGGCTCCGGCTCGCGCAGCCCGCTCTCCTTGGTCCATTTGACCAGTGGCAGGTCGCCGAACAGGCGGCGGTGGCTCTCCGGCGGCCACTGCTCGATCAACGGGCCCTCCATCTCCATCCACTCGACCGCGATGCCCGGCCCCTTGTAGGGGACCTTGGCGGGCGGGCTGGAGCCTCCCGGCTGGCCGCGGTCATCGAGGGTGGCGCAATAGAATACCAGGTGCTCATTGCCCAGCAGCGGGGCGGTGAACTCGACCACGGCGGCGACCGCAGGGACATCGAAGAAGTGCAGGAAGCGGCCGTCCTTGACCTGGACCGAGGCCACATGGTTGACGGTCGGGGGCAGGAGCTTGTCGTCGTTCGCGTCGCCAGTCCCCGGGCTGTCGATGGCGATGCCCTTGCAGCGGATGCGGAAGCGGTAGAGCCCGGGCTCATCCATGCGGTCGTGCAGGTCCCACGGGCTCTGCGCGCTGTTCGGCTGCCGCAGCAGGGCCATCCACTCGTGCACGACGCGCGATTCGCTGCGCCCACCCGGCTTGGGCTTGTGGTGGTCATCCTCCTCGAAGAAGCGCCCGTTCTCGATGAACACCTGGCGATCGACCTTGGACACCGGCTTCGGCCTGAGCGCCATCGCCGCATCGAGGGCGGAGTCCGCCGCCTCGAGGTAGCGCGCGATATGCACGTAGGAGACGTCCTGGACATTGGCCACGTTGTCGAAGCCGCCCGAGGAGGGGTCGGGCGGCAGGATGTCCTTCACTTCCAGGGTCGGCAGGTCGAAGAGGTCGCGCAGGCTGTTCTCGTATTCGACGCGGTTGAGCCGCCGAGCCGCCACCCGCCCGGCGGTGCGCTGCCGCTCGCGGTCGGTGGCCATGAGCTCCTTGGCCAGCGCCTCGGCGAAGGCGCGCGCCTCCTCGGCGCCGAGCTTCTTCTTGGGCGGCATCTCGCCCGCCTCGACGCGGTCATGGATGCGCGTCCACATCGGCAGGCCCGCTGGGTCCTGGGCGAGCGGCTTGAGCTGATCCAGGCGCAATCCGGCCTTGTGCACGTCGGCGTCATGGCACTCCACGCAGCTGTTGTCGATGCGCTTGGCGATCAGATCGTCGCCGGCCGCGCACTGGGCGGCCGCCCACGCGCTCAGGACGATGCCGATGCGGATGATTATGGTCGCTGCGACCATGATGGCTGGACCCTGGTGAGGTGGTTGCCGCGCGCCCGCAGCCGGTTGCCGGCGGCAGGCGCCGCCGTGAGAAGCAATACCGGCGATGTGCCCATCCGCTGAGGACCAGTGGCCATCCTGGCCCAGCGGCGGGATGCCGGAACCTGCTGCGGTGATTATGGTTGCTGCGACCAAAAATCCCGGCCTGCCCCGAGCAGGCCGGCCAGGCGCCTCACCGGGCGATGCGCGTCCGGCCGCTGCCGATCTCGCGGCTGTCGGCGTTGCCCAGGGAGTCGACCAGGACGAGGGTGAATGGCTGGTCGGAATCGACGGTGATGATGTCCCTACCGCCTTCCTGGGACTGAAGCAGCGAGATGGTGGCCTCCCCCATGGCCAGCCGCTTGAGACCCATGGTCTCTCCAGGGATGGGTGTCCAGCGCACGCTGTTGGTCAGGGCATCCGCCTCGATGCCGAGCAGGGTCTCGATGAGCAGCCGGATCGGACCGCTGATCGACCAGCTGTAGTCCGGGCCCGACTGGCTGCCGCGCTCCGGCTTCTCGCTGCAGTAGTTCTCCCAGATCACCCCGGTCGCATCGTAAGCCTGGAGCATGCATTGCAGATGCTTGACCGTCACCTGGCGCGCCAGGTCCATGCGGCCCACCCGCTGGAAGCCCTTCACCACCGCGGTATTGGTCGGCGCCCATACCGATCCGAGCCAATAGGCGCCGCCCGGCTGGAAGCGCGGTGAATCGGCGGCCAGCGATGGCACCGGGTGGAGGCGCCAGAAGCTCGTCGGATCCAGCAGGTGCCGGGCCAGATCCGCGACGCGGTCCGGCGGGACGATCCCGGCCCACAGCGGCCAGAATCCGGTGACCACCTTGTTGGGGTTGTGGCCGCCTCCGGGCAGGGAGGTGGAATAGAAGCGCAGTTCGGGACTCCACAGATGGGCATTGCAGGCGGCGGCGATAGCGTCGTGCTCGGCATGCCAGGCCTTCGCCTCGTCGGACTTGCCGATGGCCGCGGCGATGATCCCGAGGCTCTCGGCCGCATGCGCCATCTGCGCGGTCAGGTCGGGATAGCCCTCGCCGAGCGATGGCGAATTGTCGAGGCCGTTGGCCAGACCGGTGGTCCAGTAGGTGCCATCCTCGAGCCTCCGATTGGCATCCAGCCAGCGGTGATAGCCGACCAGCACGGGATAGGCCCGCCGCAGCCGCGCGACATCGCCGGTCAGCCGCGCCAACGCCACCTCGGCCACCGCCGGCATCGGCGGGTTGGGGCTGAAGTCTGGCTCGTAGAGCAGCGGCAGGCCGGTATGCACATCGCTCTCGCGCGAGATGTAGCCGCCATCCTGCTGGTAGGAGTAGAGGCAGTCCAAGGTGGCGGTGACCGGCAGGCTGCGCCAGCCATAGGCGTAGGCCATCGCGGTGAAGCAGCTGTCCCACATGAACATCTCGTTCATGAAGCTCTTCTTGGCGGTGCCGACGTAGTCGTTGGGCAGGCCGCTCTCAGGCGCCGGCGAGCGCACCAGCTCGAGGACCATCTGCCATGATCTGCGGTAGAGGCGCAGGAAATCCGCGTAGCGGGCCGGGAGCACCGGCTCCGGCACCTGTGCGAGCAGATCGTCGGCTGACGGCCAAGCCAAGGTGCGGAATTCGCGCTCCGGAGCCAGGCGGCCATGGCCTTCGTAGATCGGCATGCCGATGACCAGCTCCTCGCCCGGCTTGCCGATGCTCAGGCTCGAGAGGGCGGCGATCTGGCTGAGCGGCTCCGGCCTGGTCTCGGCGACGCCCTCGGCTCGCAGCGGCGGCAGATCCCCGCGCACCACCGGCACGAAGCAGCGCAAGGCGGCGGGGGTGCGTCCGGCCTGGCGGCCCGCGCCCAGGGGCGTCGAGAGCGCGGGCAGCGCCGCCTCGACGGCGCCACCGGCCGGATGCACGACCACCTCCTGGTAGGCCACGCCGGCTCGACGGTACTGGCCCGGAGCGAAGCGCAGCGTGCAGGCCGGGACGTTCCGCTGCTGCAGCGAAGCCGACACCGTCAGCACATCAGGCAGCATGCGCGCCACCATCTCCATCACCCGCGCGCGATTGCGCGATGGGCTGTCGTTGTCGATGCCCTGCGGGTGGCGCGAGCGCGGGCCCACTTCGATTGTCAGCTCGACCGGTCCTGCACCCACCGGCAGGAGCAGCACCGCCTGGACGCGCCGCTGCGGATCGCGCCAGGATAGCGGTTCGTCGAGCACCTGATGGTCCCCGACCCATGCCTTGAGCGCCCGCGGGCAGTCCATGCTCAGCGCCAGCGTACCGGCCTGGGGGCATTTCAGCGTCAATCGGCGGAAGGTGCCGTCGCCGCCTACCGGCAGGTGCAGACCCCCCGGCGGCGCGCCGGGGGCATCGAGTGCCGCATCGGTCGCCGAGGCGCCCGCCGCGCTCCAGCCCACCAGCGCGACCCCGTGCAGCTGGGCATCCGGCCACGAGAGCGCATCCGCTGCCCTGGCCGGAGGAGCGGCGATGATGGCCGCGACCAGCAGCAGGCATGAGGCAGCGGACGGCCGCCGGCATGCGAGCCGCTGTTCACGGATGGGCATGGCATGGCCGGGTGATCGCATGGAGGCCTCTCCTGGCAGGGCTGGACGGCTTACAGTAGACCGCTGGCGCTGGATGGAAGCTGCGCTGGCCGAGCCGCCGCCTCGGCCCGGCTATCCTCCCAGGGCCCCCGCGATGGCGAGCGCCAGGGCATCGGCCGCTGGCGGATGGAAGCGCAGGAAGAGTTCGGGCTCGATCAGCTCGAGCTCCATCAGGGCATAACCCCGATCGGCGGTGGTCAGCGCATCGACGCGGGCATAGACCGGTGGCTGCGGGCAGGCGCCGATCACGCTCTCGGCGTAGGCCACCATATCCTGCTCGAGCGCGATGGGCGATACTGTGCCGCCATGGTCGTCCTGGACGCGGAAATCCCCGTCTTTCGCCCGCTTGCGCACTGCATGGGTGCAGCGACCGCCGATCACCATCACCGAGACCTCGCCTGCGCTCATGATGCTGGGCAGGAACTCCTGCAGCAGCATCGCCTGCTCGCCGATGAGCGCGGCGAAGCGCCCCTGGTGCGCCGCGGCATCCCCGGCATCGACGAGGAAGGTGTTGCGGGCCCCGCCTGAGACCGCCGGCTTGAGGATGGCCTGCCTCCAACCGCTTGCCGACAGCTCGGCGGCGAGCGTGGTCCTGGTGCCCGCTGCCAGGAAGCGGGTGGGCGGAATGGCGATGCCGGCGGCGGCGAGATCGGCGAGGTAGCGCTTGTCCCAGTTCCAGCGGATCAGCGCGCCGTTGTTGATCAGGCGGGTCTGGCGTTCCGCCTGCGCCACCCAGCTGCTGAAGTGCGCGAAGCGCTCGAAGTAATCCCAGGTCGAGCGGAACACGGCGCTGCGCACCTGACTCCAATCGATGCCCGGGTTCGACCATGAGATGCGCTTGGCCACCAGACCGTGGGCGCCCAGGGCGCTGACGAGCAGCTGCTCCTCGAGGAGCAGCTGCGACTGGTACCAGTCGGGCGAGGCGAGGTGCTCGAAGCGGTCATCCGTGAGCACCGCGACATCGCACAGCGCGGTCGTGGACATGGGCGTCGCCTCGGCCCGCGGGCCTGGTCAGGAGGTTTTCCATGCTCAGGGGCAGACGCCACGCACGCAACCGCCGGCCCGGCGCTGGTGACCTGGCATGCGTATCCGTCGTCGATGATCGTCATGCCGATGCCGCGCATGCTCGGCTCGTCCGGCGTGCGGCTGTCGCAGCGGGACCGCATCCGGTCAGGGTGACCGACAGAGTCATGCACGAGGTCTGGCACAGCCGCCTGCACGTGTGCGCTAACAGCCCTTGCCAAACGTCGCCTAAAGTTTAGAAAGCCCCTCCCGGACCTGCCTCTCCGGCGTTGGCCACGCCTCCTCGCCACACGCTCGCTGGTGTTCGGCTGCGCTGGCGCGGCTGCCGCCGGCCAGCAGACGGCCGACTCAACGTCTTCCCCCTCTGGTCGTAAACAAAGACTGCAATGTGCCTTAGAATGCCCTCACGGTTCGTGCCCGCGCTTGCGCCGTCCCTCATCTGGGCCAAGGTAGCCTGGCTGCCGTGCAGTGCTGCCCTTGACGAGCGACTGCCTTGGTAGGTTCCCCGGTCCAGCCACCCCTACGGGTCTAATCCATGCCGATCATCCCACCGAGTTCCGCCAAACCTGAATACGATGTCGCCATCGTCGGCTCCGGAGCCGGTGGTGGGCAGATGGCGATGACGCTCACCCTCGCCGGACTGAAATGCGTCATGCTGGAGGCCGGGCGCAATTACGACCCGCGCTCGGAGACGCCGATGTTCCAGCGTGCCGACCAGGCGCCACTCCTGGGCACCAGCACGCCCGACAAGGTCTTCGGCTTCTATGATGCGACCGTTGACGGCGGCTGGCAGGTGCCCGGGGAGCCCTACACCCAGGCGAGCGACAAGTTCGACCAGCAATTCCTCTGGTGGCGCGCGCGCATGCTCGGAGGCCGCACCAACCATTGGGGACGCATCTCCCTGCGCAACGGCCCCTACGACTTCAAGCCGCGCAGCCGCGACGGCCTCGGCTTCGATTGGCCGATCGCCTACGAGGATGTCGAACCCTACTATACCAAGGTCGAGCAGCTCATCGGCGTCTATGGCACCAACGAGGGGATGGAGAACACCCCCGATTCCCCGCCCGGGGTGCTGCTGCCGGCGCCCAAGGGGCGCGCCGCAGAGCTGCTTATCCAGAAGCACGCCAAGAAGGTCGGCGTCCCGGTCATTCCCATCCACCGAGCGGTGCTGACCCAGCGGCTCGATGCCGACAACGTCCCGCAGAAGCTCTTCCCGGGCAACGCCTGGGCGCAGAAGATCGTCGCCGATTCGATGAATGCGCGCGCCGCCTGCTTCTGGGCCACCTCCTGCGGTCGTGGCTGCAGCACCGGCGCCAACTACCAGAGCACGACCGTGCACCTGCCGCCGGCGCTGGCGACCGGCAATCTCGACATCATCACCAATGCCCATGCGCGCGAGGTGCTGGTGACCGCCGCCGGCAAGGCCGCCGGCATCCTCTTCATCGACAAGACCACCGGCAAGGAGGAGCGCGTCAAGGCCAAGGCGGTGGTGCTCGCGGCCAGCAGCGGCGAGACCGTCCGGCTGCTGCTCAATTCCAAGAGCGCGCAGTTCCCCAACGGCCTGGCCAACAGCTGCGGCCTGGTCGGACGCTACATCATGGACACCGTCGGCACGCGCGTGACCGGCCAGATCCCGCTGCTGGAGAACCTGCCGCCGCACAACGAGGATGGCGCCGGCGGCGATCACCTCTACTCGCCGTGGTGGCTCTACCAGCAGCAGCATGCCGGCAAGCTCGGCTTCGCGCGCGGCTACCACATCGAGCTCGGCGGCTCGCGCGGCATGCCCGGCGGCGGCGATCCGCTGCCCGATGACCTCGCCAACGGTACATACGGCTCCGCCTACAAGCTGGCGGCTCGCCGCTACTACGGCTCTTTCGTCTCGATGGCCTGCCGTGGCGAGATGATCCCCAACGACAACTCCTTCGCCGAGATCGATCCGACGGTCAAGGATGCCTGGGGCATACCCGTGCTGCGCTGGCACTGGCTGTGGAGCGAGAACGAGCTGAAGATGGCCGACCATGCCGAGAAGACCTTTGCCGACATCATCGAGGCGATGGGCGGCACGGTGCGGCGCTCGGGCACCCGGCTGGGCATCGGCATCGAGCAGGGCGGCAAGATCATCCATGAGGTCGGTGGCGCCCTGATGGGCAGCGATCCCAAGACCTCAGTGTGCAACAAGTGGAACCAGTGCTGGGACGTCCCCAACCTGTTCCTCTCCGATGGCACCCCATTCCCATCGAATGCCGACAAGAACCCCACCCTCACCATCATGGCCTTGGCGTGGCGCGCTGGCGACTATCTCGTCGAGCAGGCGCGCGCCGGGAAACTCTGACGGACCCCCCTATGAACCCCACCGATCCGACCGCCCGCCTCCCACGCCGCGTGGTCTTCAAGTGGATGGCCGCCGCCGCCGCGGCCATCAATCTCGACGGCCTGCCGGCCTTCGCCGGCGATCCGGCCACCGGACTGCCGCCGCTGCCGGCCGGGACCAAGGGCTATGGGACCGATCCCAAGCTCATGACGTCCTATGCGCCCGGCGATGTCTGGCCGCTGACCTTCACCGCCGATCAGAAGCGCACGGTCACCGCGCTCGCCGACCTCATCCTCCCGGCCGACGACCTCGGTCCGGCCGCCAGCGAGCTGCGAGTGCCCGACTTCATCGATGAGTGGATCAGCGCGCCCTATCCGGGCCAGATGAAGGACCGCGAGCTGATCATCCCCGGCCTCGCCTGGCTGGAGATCGAATCGGCGGTGCGCTTCGTCGCCCCCTTCCCCACCCTCACTCCGGCGCAGCAGCGCGCCATCATCGACGATATCTGCTCGATCAAGCGCGCCACCGCCGCCTTCGAGAAGCCGGCGTTCTTCTTTGCCCGCTTCCGCGGCTTGGCTTCCGGCGCCTACTATGCCACCCAGCCGGGCTGGAAGGCCATCGGCTACGTCGGAAACCTGCCCCAGGCGACCTTCACCGGTCCACCGCCCGAGGTGCTGGCCAGGCTCGGACTCGAATAGCCGGTCGCCGCGCACCTCGGGCGACGACCACGGAGGTGGCGGACAGCAGCCCTCATGCGGGTGGGACGGGCAGGCGCAGGCTGATGCGGAACAGGTTCAGCCCATCGATCTGGGCGCTCACCGTCCCGCCACTCAGGCGCACCAGGCGCTGCACCAGGGTCAGGCCGAGCCCGCAGTGGTGGCCGCTGGTGCGCGCCTCCTCGCCGCGCCAGAAGGCGTTGAAGATCTCGCTGACATCCTTCAGCCGCCCATCGGTGGCATTGGCGACCTCGATGCAGGCCCAGCCGCCCTGAGCCGTTCCAGTGACCTCGATCGGCTGGCCGGAGAGCGCATAGCTGACCGCATTGTCGAGGACGTTGCCGAGGATCATGCGCAGGTGCTCATCGCCTCCCAGTACGGTCAGCTGCTCATCGACGCGGACGACCACGGTGAGCTCGCGCTCCTTCATGCGCTCCTCGAGCAGGGCCATGCATTCGCGCACCGTCTCCAGCACGCCCACCCGCTGGGCCGGCAGCCGCGCCTGGCCCGACTCGAGGCGCGCGAGGGTCAGGAGATTGATGATCATGCGCTGCATCGACTCGGTCATCGACAGGCACTCGCGCAGGTCCTCGTCGCGCGACGCATGCGGACCGCGGGCGAGGGCGAACTCCAGGGTCGCCCTGATGCCTGCCACCGGCGTGCGCAGCTCGTGCGCGATGTTGGCGATGGTCGAGCGTTCGCGGTCGAAGGCGGCGGCGAGCCGGCTGGTAGCCGAGTTGAGACGTTCCAGCACCACCATCATCTCGTCAGGTACACCGGTCGTCGGCACCGGGGACTTGAGATTGTCGGGTTCGATCGCGGCGATGAGGGCCGACAGGCGGTCGATCGGCCGCAGCACCGCCCGGCGCAGCCACATCGAGACCAGTGCCGAGAGGGTGGTCGCCACCAGCCAGACCAGCGCCAGCACCAGCGCCAGCCGGTTGAGGTCGTGGTGGGTCGAGACGGCATCGATGGCGAGGTACCAGGTTATGCGGTGCTTCTCACCCGGTGGCGGCAGCCGGGCGGACCGCTCGCTCCAGGGCGGAAGCACGGATGCCGGCGTCAGGGTGGCGGTGGTGCGCATCACCCGCAGCCACCTGCCGTCGGCAAGGCGACCATCAGCCGCGCGACCGTCCGGGACCTCGTCNNCGCCGCGGACCCTCCGCACGCGGCTCGCCCGCAGGCCCTGGCTCCGGTCCGAATCCCCCATCGGGACCGGGGAGGCGGGGGAGGCGGGACGGGGGAGGTCCGGGGTCGGGGTGGTGGAGGGCGCCGCGCATGCGCTCGGCCAGCGCCGCATCCAGTGCATGGTAGAGATTCTCCCGCACCGCCCACCACACCACTGCGGATGCGACCAGGATCACCACCGCCGTGGTCACGGTGGTGCCCAGGGCGATGCGCCGGCGCAGGGAGGCGGTCATGCGTCCGCTCCGTCCTGCGCCATCAGGTAACCGAAGCCGCGGCGGGTGTGGATCAGCTGCGGCTCNNCCGGCGCAGTCCGCCATGCGCACCTTGTAACCACCGCGGCGCATCAGCGCCGCCTCGATGACATTGGAGGTCGATTCGTCGACGAACGAGTAGACATGCTCCCAGATCTCGGTGCGCGAGACCACCGTGCCCGCTCGCAGGGCGAGGTATTCGAGCAGGGCGTACTCCTTGGGTGTCAGCTGGATGGCGGTCGCGGCGCGCCTGACCGAGCGCGTGGTGGTATCGATGGTCAGATCGCCGATGGTGAGGATCGGATTGCGGCGATGGTGGCCACGGCGGGTGAGCGAGCGCACGCGCGCCAGCAACTCCGGGACCGCGAAGGGCTTGGTGAGGTAGTCATCGGCTCCGAGGTTGAGGCCGCGCACCCGGTCATCGACCTCATCCTTGGCGGTCAGCAGCAGCACCGGGATGTCCTTCTCGGTGGCGCGCAGTGCGCTGAGGATCTCCAGGCCGGATTTCCCCGGGAGCATGAGGTCGAGGATGATGACATCGTAGTCGTTGGAGGTCGCATACCACAGACCCTCGCTGCCGTCGCCGGTGGCATCGACGGCGAAGCCCTGATCCGCGAAACCGCGCACCAGGGTGCGGCGCAACGGCTCGAAATCCTCGACGATCAGCAGCCGCATTGCTCCGCCCCTTCCTGCCTGCATCGCTCCCGGCCGCCCCGAATGCCTGGTCCAGGGTGGGCACGACCACCCGTCATGGGCCTGGCGGATGATGGTGGGGCGCGAGCAGACGCACCGCAACCGTGAATTCAGCGATGCTCAGGACGCCATCGCCATTGGCGTCGGCAGCGGCGAACGACTTGGCGTGGGCGGCGGCACGCTGGGCTTCGGTGAGCGTGCTGGGCGGTGGGCGCGGGGCGTTCACGGGGGCATGGGCAGACATCTTGGCATGCAGGTCCGCGATCGCGACGGCGAACTCGGATGGGCTCAGCATTCCGCTCGCATCCGCGTCGGCCGCGGTGAAGACCGACTTCAGCAGCGCTTCCATCTCCTCACGGCTGAGCGGGGGTGGGGGTGGGGGCGCATCGGCTCCGCCGCCAGCGTCCTGCGCATCAGCGGAACCGCCCGGTGGCGGTCCGCCATGTCCCCCTCCATCAGGACCTCCGGCTGCGCCCCCCTCGGCCGACCAGGCGCCGGTGCTCATGATGCACAGCAGGGTGAGGGTGATGAGGGTGGCGAGGATGCGCATGCTCGTCTCCAAGGCGAGGGTGAGGAGTGCGTGCGGAACCGCTGGTGATGCCCATCACTGTAGCCGGCGAAGATGATAGCTTGATGATGCCATCTCCGTCTTCGGCCCAGCTTCGGTCCGGCTGGGCTCGGACGCGCCAGCACTGCCATACCTCCTACGCATGCTCACGGACGACCAGGATGCACTTGGCGGTGCTCTCCGGCGGCGTCCAGGTCGTTCATTGTCCTGTCATTTGCTGCCGCTAGACGGTGGAACGCATGCACCTGCCATCGGCTCATCCTGTCGCGTTGGCCACCCGCTCCGGCTGCGTGGCGCTGGCGGTCGCCAGTGCCCTGGCGATGGCAGTTCCGGCGGCTGCCGATGACCGGGATGCCTTCTTCTTCACCGCCCCGAACCTGGCGACCTGGAGAGTGCGTGGATCGGCCAGCGTCGATCGCGAGCAGCCGGTCGAAGCGACCGACTCGCAGGAGCCCTACAGCCGGACCACCGAGCAGGCGAGCCTCGCCGGCGTAGCCTGGCACGATCAGGACGCCGAACTCCAGCTCAATGCGCTCGAGCGGGTCAGCTACCTGCATACCGACGCCATCTTCCCCAGCGGGCTGCCGCTGCCGGAGGAGCTGCAGGAGACGCGCGCCGGCTTCCTCTACAAGCGCCTGCTCGGCGGCGGCTGGGTATTCGGCGGCAGCGCATCGATCGGATCCTGGAGCGACAGCCCACTGCTCCACACCTCGTATCCGATCGTCAATGCCGGTGTCTTCGTGCGCATGCCCTCCGGTGTCAGCAATGCCTGGATCTTCAGCCTCGCCTACAGCAATGAGCGCTCGGAGCTCAACGGCGTGCCGGTGCCGGGCGTCGAATACTCCTGGCTCGTCGACCCGACTCTCCAGCTGCTGCTCGGATTTCCGGTGGAATCCGCAGTCTGGAAGCCGCGCTCCGACATCCGCTGCGATCTGATCGCCTCCGGTTTCGGCTACCTCCATCTCGGCGGCTCATATGCGCCCTTCGCCGGCTTCACCCCACTGCATCTGCGCGCCGCCATCGATTTCGGCGGCGACCATTTCCAGCGCCAGGATCCCGCCAATCCGGAGGATCTCATCTTCTTCCGCTCGCTGACCTACTCCGTCGGCGTCGAGGTGCGCGAAGAGCGCCTGGGCTCGCTCAGCCTGGCGATCGGCTACGCGACCCAGCGCGAGATCATCGAAGGCCACTCCTTCACCGACACCTCCAACCACATCGACCTCGCCGACGGCGTGGTGCTGCACCTGGGCGTGGAGGCGCGCTTCTGATCGCCAGCTCAATGCTCCGGCCGGGCCACCTCAGGGGCCGGGTTCGGCGGCGAAAAGCAGGTCGCGCAACGCATCACCGGCATCATCCCGCAGCTGGGTGCTGAAGGACCACTGGTTGCCGGTGCGCTCGCTGGCGACCACCAGGACATTCCATCCCGCCTTCATCGGCACCGTGCTCGCGCCATCGGCTCCGGCCGGACTGACCGGCTCGGCATTGAGCCATGCGCGCAGCGTGCCGTCCCGGCCCTGGAGGGCGAGGTGGGCGCTGCGACTGGCGGGCGAGCGGATGGAGATCATGGCGAAGGCCCTGGTGCCGGACTGCGCCGGGGCCAGCGCGGCGAGCTCGAGCACCTCCGGATGCTCAGCCGCGGATCGCGCCGCTGTCCAGTGGCGTGCCGTGCCGACGGCATCGGGGTAGGAGCCGTGCAGGTCCACCCGACCCTGCTCGATGGCCGCCACCAGCCCGGCATCGCGCTCATCGCCGCCCACCGGCGCGAGCACCTGCCAGGTGCGCATCGCCAGGTCGCGGGTGATGGAGCTGGCGATGCCATCGGCGACCACCGTCAGCTGGACGTTCGCCACCCCGGCATGAGCGAGCGCTGACGGCAGCGGCCAGGACACGCTGAGGCGCTGCCCGGGAGCAAGCGGCCCGAAGGGCTGGGCGGCGGGGGGCTGGGCGGCGGAGACCTCCAGGCGCGCGCTGCCGGAGAGCGGATGATCGGTGCGGTTGATCAGCGCCGTTTCCACCGTTGCACCGGAACCGGCGGGCGGCTCGATGTGCAGTTCGACCGGGGAGGCGACCTGCACCGCCACCGCCTCCGTCCTGTCGGGCATGCCCGCCATGGTCGCCACCGCGTCGATGGCCAGCTTCCCGGCCGGCACCGCTGCCGGCGCTGAGAGGGTGAACACCGCCGGAGCGCCATTCCCGAGATGCAGATGCTCGGGGGTCGCCGACCAGCCGGACGGCAGGCGCAGGGAGGCTTCGCCGCCAGCGCCGCCCAGACCGGAGGCGGACACCGTGAGGGTGGCCGGCACGCTGGAATGGCCGGCGGAGGCGGCCAGCGACAGGCCGACCGGCGAGGGCGTGGCATAGACCTCGATCTCGCGCAGCATGGTCGCTGCCGCCGGGCAGCCGCCCCAGGCCGAGCGCACCACCTCGGCCGCGATGGCATCGGGGGCGAAGCCGAAGGTGGTGCGCCGGATCAGCAGGCGGATCGCGCTCGCCATGCAGGGCGGGAATTCGTGGGCGAAGCGGTTGCTGCGGATGTACCAGGTGTCGGCGAGGGTCTTGGCGGTGCGCACCCGGTCGCTCGGCGGCAGCGGCACGCGCACCCGGTCGACGGTGGTCCAGACCCCGGGTGCGGTGCTGACTTCGAGGTCGTAGTCGATCAGGGCGCAGAAGCCGTTGTCCGCCTCGACCCCGTAGACCACCACCGCATGGATGGAGCGCGGCGAGGGCCAGCGCAATTCGAGCACCCGGGGCGTGGTCACCGTCGGCGCCGCGCCGCTCCAGATGCGCTCGCCTCCCGTCCCGCCGAGCGGGTTGCCGGCGTGATAGGTCTCGAGCACGCCGTTGGTCAGCGTCGCGGTGTCGCCGCTGGCGGCGCCTGAGAAGGTGATCGTGGCGGTGGCGGCGATGTTGCGTCCATAGTCGATGGCCTGGGGGACGAAGGTCTGACCCGGCTTCAGACGCACATAGCAGGGCAGCTGAGCGACCTGCACGCTCACCCGGCCGGAGACCACCGCCACCTGGCTGCGGTTGCCCCAGGAATCGACCACCTCGATGCCGTCACCGCTGGCCGACGAGTTCAGGGCGCGCTCGACAGTGCCGAGATTGCGCAGGATGATGGTGCTGCCGTCCTCGCCCTGGAAGCGCAGCCCCATGTACAGGGCGTTGCCGGTGGGGCCGAACTCCAGCTGGCCCTCATAGCGCCGGCCGCTGATCATCGCCTGCCGTGTGCGGCAGGCGAGCGCGGCCGGGAAGGGGCCGCTCTGCGACCAGACGTAGCTGGGCACGCTGTCGAATCCGCCTTCGTTGAGGTAATAGTGGTTGTTGTGCTCGCGCGGCACGCCCAGGGTCTCGAGCAGGTCGCTTTGCAGCGTCAGCCGCGCCGCCTGGGTCAGCGGCGTCATCAGTCCGCCCCGGATCACGCTGATCGCCCGCTCGGTCTGCCAGATCGGCGTGTCGCGGTGGCCGTTGGCCGCCATCAGCGCGCGCAGCTCTGCGAACTTCCAGCGCCAATGCTCAGGGCTGATGCTCTCGTGGCCCTCGTAGTCGTGGATCGCCACGATGTCGATGAACGGCCCCCCGCCGGCGGAGAAGAAGCGCTGGATCCACCCGAGATCGATGCCGCAGACCGTCGGGCCCATGATCTTGATCTGCGGATCGATCTGCTTGAGTGCGGGTGCGAGCTCCTTGGCCAGGGCCGCCATCTCCTCCGGGCTCATGGTGAAGTTCGGTTCGTTCACCAGCTCGTAATAGGTGACCAGCCCCTTGAGCCTGGTCACCACCTGCTTGGCGAAGGCGGCATCGATCTGGTTCTTGCCCTCGAACAGCTGCACCAGGATGGTCGCTCCGCCGCGCTTGCCCAGTTCCGCGAGCTTGGCCAGCTCTTCGAGCTTGTCCTTGTGCGGATGCAGGCGCACATTCGGCAGTCCGCAGAAGAGCTGGCGCGGGATGTCCTCCCAGCCGCCGGGGGATTCGCCTGGGCCGAGCACCGGCATGCCGGCGAAGCGGGGCGTGACGACGATCGATTTGGCGATCGCATCGATCTGCTGGCCGCCGGTGCTGAAGCGGCATTCGATCAAGTACCATCCATATCTAGGTACGCTGAAGCTGATCGCGGCGTCCGCTTCCGCCAGGTCGGTGAGGGTGATCGGCATGTGCCCGCTCGCGACCTCGCTCTTGGCGGCGTCCAGCACCCGCCAGGCGACCTCGGTGGCATGCAGCATCCGGCGGCCGGGCGGGAACACCACCTGGGCGCTGATCGGGCCCGGCTCGTAGGCGATGTCGTAGGGCAGGGCGGTGCGGATCTCGGGCTTGAAGCCGAGCAGCTGGGCGGGGTGGCGCTCCACCTCGTGGCCATCGTCGCTGAAGAAGGTGGTCTGCACCCGCAGCACGGCCGGATGGTTGGCGCGTTCCGCCTCGCTGCGGCTCGGTGTGGAGGCCAGCCACAGGCGGTCATCGGGATCGATGGCCATCGGCGTATAGCTGCTGTGCACGCTCCACGGATATGCCCATTCGAACTGCCCGGGGCGGGTGGTGACCATGGCGCCATCGGCATCGTAGCGCACCACGCGTCCGGGATTGCCCCAGGTCATGGCGTACACCCGGCCGGCCCTGTCCACCGCCACGCTGTGGAGCAGCTCGGCTCCATCTTCGGTGCGGGTCTTGCCGCCCAGACCGTAGGTGCGCGCGAGCGTCCCATCGGGCCCGAACACCAGCACCCGGCCACCCGCCTCGAACTCCGGCTCGAGATCGTTGGCCAGCACATGCACCTCGCCGGTCGGACCGATGGCCACGCTCGTGACCGCGTACAGGCGGCGCGCGAGCGCCACCGCCTTCTGCGCGGACGAGGCCGGATCGATGAGCTGCATGCTCTCGCCGCCGAGCCAGGCCCACTTGCCATCGACGATCTCGTGCGCCGAGCCGATCGCAACCAAGGTCTCCCGCCCCTTGATGCTGCCGATCGCCAGCGCATAGGCCGAAGGCACGGCGAACGACTGCTCGCGCACGCCGTCGATATAGCGCTGCACCCGTCCGGCCTTGGGTTTGGCGACGTACACCGCACCACGGGCGTCGACCGCCAGTCGGGAAGGGATATCGGCGCCGCCCAGGCTCTGGTCGACCACCGAGAACGACTGCGCCAGCGCCCCGCTGCGCTCGAACACCTGCACCCGTCCGCCGCCGACGTAGTCCTGTCCCTTGGCATCCTTGAGCGTCAGATCGAGGACGTAAAGCCTTCCCTTGGCTGAGAATGTGATGTCCAGGATGCTGCAGAAATGGCCCGGCTGGGCGCCCCCGCCGGCGATTGCGGCATCCGCCCCCTCGCCTGGCAATTGCACCGCCTCCAGGTGGAGGGCGGTGGTCAGGAGCACGATGGCGGCAAGCAGCAGACGCATGGCGGACCTTCTCTATAGTGATTCTTAACTATAAATGACTTTGATGGCCCCGCGTGACCGACATTCCGCCCTGCAGGGGTAGGCAGGGTGCTGTGCTGATGTCAGCTCAGCTGCGCCTGGCGCAGGGCGCGGATCTGGGCGACATTGGCCGTGCCGGTGGTGCCGAGCTGGTGGATGACCAGCGACGAGGCGAGCATCGCCAGCTGCATGGCCTCAGACCTGGTCGCGCCGGCGCACAGCGCGCAGGCGAGGTTCGCGGTGACCGAATCCCCGGCGCCGACCACGTCGATCTCGCCCCGTACCGGCAACGCCGGCACCAGGTCCACGCCGCCATCCGCGCCCATGCCGATGATGCCCCGCTCGGCGCGGGTGATGAATACCGGGCGTCCATTCTCGCCCGCCAGGCTCCGCGCCGCCTGCTGGATGCCGGCGTCGTCCAGGGGTGCGGCCTGCCCGATGAGGGCGCCGAGCTCGGCGGCATTCATCTTGAAGATCACCGGCGGATAGCCGCGCAGGCCGCGGCGCGAATCGGCGATGATCAGGGGCGAGGGCGTGGCGCGGGTGATGGTGCTGATCGCCAACCGCACCAGGGTGGTCACCACCCCGGTCTCGGGGAGATCGACCTGGTCGAGGACGATGATGCCGTCCACCTGGCAGGCCACCGCCTGCAGCGCCTGCGCCAGCGCCGCGCTCACCGTCTCCGGAGTGGCGCTCCAGTTCTTGCTGTCGAGGCGCTCGAGTTCGCGCGGATGCGCGCCCGGGGCGAGGATCATCGGCTTGGCATAGGTGAAGGTCCGCCGCAGGGGCGTGACCAGGAAATGCTCGAGCCTGACCCCGGGCAAGGCGCCCAGGGCGCGTCTGAGCTCGTAGCCTTCGCCATCCTCGCCGCAGAAGCCGATGGCGTGGATGGTGCCCACCCCCAGCGCCACGAGGTTGCCGAGCACCGTCCCGGCGCCCCCCGGCTGCGCGCGCACCCGCACCACATTGTGCACCTGGAGCCCGGTCTCGATCGAACGCTCGCTGCGCCCAGGATCGATCTCGAGGTAGCGGTCGAGGCAGAAATCGCCCAGCACCGCCAAGCGCAGGCCGGCATACCGGCCGGTCACCTCATCGAAGCGTTCGGGCCTCATGGCAGCGGCGCGAGCTGGGTGCACAGGTGGTGGATGAAGGTGGCATTGTCGCACTGCAGATAGTGCATCGCCCCGCCCATGCGCGAGAAGCTCTTGCAGAAGCGCAGGTAATAGGCGGGGTTGGTCTTGGGCGGCTCGCCGGTGCTCCAGTCCCATCCCCCGCCGTCCTGCAGATCGACGACGAAGATGGTGTGGTCGTGCACCACGCTGCGCCCGTCCTGCAGGCGCAGGTTGTTCACGCAGCTCTCCGACTTCTCGAACACCTGCGGTCCCATTATCGCAGATCCGACCGACAACGCCACTCCGCCGTCGAGACGATCGAGCGAACCGCCGAAGAGCTTGAAGTCCCATTCCGCCGCCCGTCCGATGGCGGAGCCGCTGAAGATCGGGTGGTTGGAGATGATGTCGTAGCCGATGCCAGGATGGACGGTCAGCGGCACGCCGTGCCGCCAGGCGGAGGCGATGATCGAGGCACGCTTCCAGCGATGGGTGACCGACAGCCGCCCTGCCGGGATGCGCTGGGAGAGCATGGCGTGCATCAGGTCCGCGCGCGCCGCGGTGAGCGGATGGCCCGGTTCGGCTCGGATCGCCTGCAGCAGGTCGTCCGTGCTCGGCAGGGTCGTGCCGTCCTCGACGATGAAGCGGCCGAGAGCGCGGCCGTAGCCCAGGCCATCGAGCGCTCCGGCCATGATCGCGAGATGGATATTGGTCGAGGTCTCATGCCAGGTGCCGAAAGTGCCGCTGGCGACGTTCATCTCGACGCTCTCGGTGCTGGCGCCGAACCAGGCGTATTCCCAATCATGGATGGTCCCGGCGCCATTGGTCGCCAGGTGGGTCAGCCAACCCTCGGCCATGAGGCGGTCGAGCAGCAGGGCCGCGCCGTTGCGCAGCAGGTGGGCGCCGTAGATCAGCATCATGCTCGCGCCGCGCGCGCGTGCGAGACGCATGCGCTCGGCGCACAGCCGGATCTGCTGCTGCAGCTCTCCCGACACCGGCTTGGCCGCGCGAGCGGGATCGATGAGGATGTCATCGGCACGGGTCAGGCTCCGGCGCTCGGCGAGCGGCAGGACCTTCAGCCGGCTGAGATCCAGGGGAACCACAGCGGTCATGGCCGGCCTCGCAGATGATCGACGACCGCCAGCGCGTCGCGGTAGTCGGGGATCGCCAGATCCGCACCGGCGGCCAGCAGCTGCTCGCGCTTGATCGGATTGAGCACCCCCGAGCCGTTGCGGTCCTCATCGCTGCAGATGGCGACCGCCGCGCCCCCGAGCTCCTTGGTGTCCTTGATCTCCACCGGTCCATCGCCGAAGGACAGCAGCTGGTCGCCGCCGATGCCCTGCTCGCTCAGCAGCCGTTCGAACACCGCGCGCTTTGAGAAGCGCTCCGGATCGCCGACGCAGCCGTAGATGCGGCCGGCGAAGAAGGACGAGAGAGCGAGGATCTCGGCCTCCTCGCGCACGCGCTCCACCACCGTGCTGCTGAGCACCGCGAGGGTGAGTCCGTCCTGCACCAGCTTCTCCAGCAGCCGGCGCGCGCCGAAGACCACGAACTCGTCGCGCGGGATCCGTCCGCTCGCCACCCGTGCGGTGCGCTCGGCGATCTCGGCGTCCAGCCGGTCCTGGTAGCGGCGGCGCAGCTGCTCGGGCTCGAGCGTCTTGCCGCCGCGCTCGCGCACCACTGCGGCGAAGCGGATCATCTGCATGATGGTCGGGCGGCCGTTGAGCCCGTGGATGATGCCATCGAGCAGCCGGCGCCGCTCCTCAAGCGTCTCCCCGCGCGCAGGCAGCTCTTCGAGCATGACCTGCAGCATGATCTCCGGCCAGCCATGACGCAGCCAGGAGAGCGTGCCGTCGAAATCGAACACCACATGGCTGATCTGCGGGCGCCTGGGCAGGGCACGGGGAAGCTCCGCCGGTCCGCTCATGACCAGCATTCCACGGGTGGTATTGGTGGTCATGGTCACCTGGTCCACACCATGAGCTAAAGTTTAGGAAGTGCAAGGTGCCAGCCGGGCACGACCAGCGGTGATGCGCTGACATGGCCCACCCCAACGGCCGGCGCCGGCCGAGCAACCGCGCCGTGGATGCCCCCGATCAATCGACATAAATATTTATGGTGCAGCATGTTCAGGTATCTACTATGAATGGGCGCGCGTGCCGCCCGCGGACGGGCGGGCGGACGTCCGTCATCCACGCTCCCGTCGCACGTGGTGGTTTAGCGCTATCCCCGTCGACCTATCTGGTATCACCAGCAGTGATCCCCATGCGCGGCCGGCGCGCGCATGCGCCGTGCACCAGCCACCTTTGGCAAGCGGAGCCACCATGCCCAGGGCAACACCCGTCATCGTCGTCCTGGCCGCAATCAGCCTGGCGCTGAGCACCCCGGGTTGCCTGCCTGCCTTGGATCAGCTGACCGCGATTCCGGGTCCGCCGCCAGAAGCAGCGATGGATACGGCCAAGGCCAAGGACTGGCTGGCGCGCTGGCGCGCGAGCATCCTCCAGGACGCCCACAACCGCTATTGCGACAAAGAGCTGGGCGAGGAGCTCGGCTGGCTGGTGAGCCCGTTCCTCGAAGGCTTCTATGCCGGGTATCTCGCCACCCATGAGACCTCGTGGATCGATCTGATGATCGATTGGGGCGACGCCATGATCAAGCGCGCCGTCACCGAGCCCGATGGCGCGCTCGGCTGGCCTAAGCTCGGCGCCACCGGTACGGAGCTGACCAAGGATCTCTACACCGACAGCGAACTGGGCGAGGCGATGGCCTTCCGCCCGCTGGTGCTGCTCGCTGCGCGCATCCGCTCGACGCCGGCCCTGGCGTCCGTCTATGGCGCCAAGGCCGACGCCTATCTCCATCTCGCCGAGAGCCTATTTGCCAAGTGGGATGCCCGTGGCTGCTGGCGGCCGGTCAAGGAGGGCGGGGTCTGGGTGGTGCCGCCCTTCGGCATCGATCGGAAGACCGGCGCCTGGACCGCAGGCTACCAGAACCGCACGGTCGACGGCTTCACCCTGCCCGACAACAAGCAGAACCTGGTCGCCGGCTGGATCCTCGCGCTCTTCGACGCGACTGGCAAGCCGCTGTACAAGAAGCGCGCCGAGGCCTGGTTCAAGGTGATGAAGTCGCGCATCACCGTGCGCGCGGGCGGCACCTCCCTGGTGTGGAACTACTGGGACCAGGGTGGGCCGTGGGATCTCAAGGCCGACGGCTCGCTCAAGCACTGGGTGGGCGTCCATCCCAACGGCGGCTACTACGGAGTCGACGTCGAGGGCATCGTCGCCGCCTACGAGCATGGCCTGGTGTTCACCGCTGATGACATCGCCCATCTGGTCGCCACCAACCGCGACTTCATGTGGAACCACCAGCTGGCGGGGGCGCAGTTCCAGCGCATCGACGGCGGCAAGCCCGATCCGCACTGGGCCAAGACCCCGGGTGTGCTGTGGGTGTCGCTGGTGCCTTACGATGCCACCCTGCGCAGCATCTTCGAGGCCAACGAGGACCCGACCAGCTGGGGCGGGACGGTCGATGCACCTCGCCATCTGGCGCGCTGTGCCGGCTTCCTGCATGACGGCAGGTAGCCGCTCAGGCCAGCTGGCCAAGGGGCGCCACCCATCTCCTTGCCGCCGTTGGCTCTGTGCGGGTGCGCGGCGAGCCTCGTTCGCGGTTGATCGCAGGGCGGATCCGCTACCATGTGCAGGTAGTACTGCCGGCAAACCCGCACCTGCGGTGCCACCATGGACGATCTCCTCATCGCGCTCATATCCGCGTTCGCCGATCTCATCGGCGCGCTGACCTCTTCATTGTTCTCCTGGTGGTCGCCGTGCGACGGCGACCTCCTCTTCGATGCGGACCTGGGGCTCGTCATCGTGTGCCTGGGCTGGGGCTACTGGACGGGTTGGCTGTCGACCCTGGTGGTCAAGCATGCCGTGCTGCATCACGCCTGGATGCGCGGCGCAGCGCTGCTCGGCATGCCGCCGCTGGCCGGCTGCCAGGCGAACCGCCTGCTGGCGCATGCCCCCGCGCTGGAGCCGTGGTACGTCAGCCGCTCGTTCTGGTTGCCGTACTGGTTCGTCCTGGCCTTCTGCGCCGGGCGCCTGGTCTACGAGATCCGCTAGCCGCCACGCATTGCCGAGTTCCCGGCGCGCCCCGGACGATCGCACAACTCCACCGGCTTGCGCTTGTGCAGCGATTGCCGCCCCCCTGCGTGCTGCGACACTGCCGCCTCGCCGTTGGCGCCCTCTGCCCCACGTGTGCCACCCCTGGATGACCGCATGAAAGCCCTGCAGACCTGCGTCCTGATGATCTCCCTGGTGGTGCGCGCCGCGGGCGCCGATGCCGCCGTCCTGCCCATCGCCATCATGCCGGGCGATGCGCATGTCGGCTACTCGGGGCGCTGGGATGCGCATGAGTCCGATGGGCCGCGCTGCGCCTGGCCCGCCTGCTCGATCCGCCTGCATCTGCGCGGAACCGCGCTCAACGTGCTGCTCTCCGGCGGGCGCGAGCTCGCCTTCCAGGTGCTGGTCGACGGCGTCCCGACCACCACCATCACCCTGGCGGATGGCCAGGGCATCTACGCGGCAGCCACCCAGCTCACCCCCGGCGAGCACACCGTCGAGGTGATGCGGCGCAACGAGGCCTTCCAGGGCATCGCCCAATTCAAGGGCTTCCAGGTCGCAGCGGGCACGACCGTGCTGCCGATCGACAAGCCCACGCGCCGCATCGAATTCATCGGCGACTCGATCACCTGCGGCTACGGTGACGAAGCCCCTAGCCAGAATGAGCACTTCAGCCCCCGTACCGCCAATGCCGCGCTCNNGGACCTTCTCTGCCTGGACGCCGGATGCGGTGGTCATCAACCTCGGGACCAACGACGGCAACAAGCCGATCGAGGAAGCCGCCTGGGATGAGGCCTACCGCGCCTTCATCGTTGCGATCCGCTCGCATTACCCCAAGGCGCACATCTTCCTGAGCATCGGCTCGATGGGGCATGGCCCGCACGACTGCCTGATCGGCTATAACGACCGCCTGGCAGCCGCCTACGCTGCCCAGGGCGACATGCGCATCCACGCCCTGGCGCTACCCAACCAGAAGCAGGAGGATGGCATCGGCGCCGACTGGCATCCCAGCGTCAAGACCCACCGGATCATGGCCATTCTCCTGGTTGCGGCGGTCAAGCAGGCGCTGGCCTGGCCGTAGGGGACCCAGGGGCTGCCCAAGGTGCCAGGCCACGGCTGGTCGATGGTCCCAAGTCCCTGTGGACAGCTCCATTGAGGCGAAGCATATGGGTCTTGCCAAGGTCCTGACGCGCACCCATCCCAGGGCTGTTTCGCCGGTCACCCGGCGAGTATCGCATCCGGGGCCGCCCATGCCACCGCTGTTCTCCCACGCGCTGCACGGCCGCGCGGAAGCCTTGCCTCGGCGATGGTCGGTCCAAGATGCCGACGCTCCTGCCTCCCGCACCCGCGCGAGACTGACCCGTCGCTCATGTGCGAGCCGCAACCGGCCCGCCTCCCCGCTGTACGGCGGCGAGGCAAGGATGACCTCATGGTGCTGCCTTCGGAATCCGAGAACCTCCCCGCGCATACCGAGCCGGGGCTGTGGCAGCGCCTGCGGCGCAAGATCCTCGGCAATCCCGTCGACGTCAAGAACCGCAGGCTGTTCCACCAGATGGCGCTCACTCCGGTGCTGGCCTGGATCGGGCTTGGCGCCGACGCCCTGTCATCCTCGGCCTATGGACCGGAAGAGGCGTTCAAGGCCATCGGCGAGCATACCTATCTGGCGGTCGCCCTGGCGATCGCCACCGCCCTGACCGTCGGCCTGATCTCGGCCGCCTACAGCGCGCTGGTCGAGAACTTCCCCAACGGCGGCGGCTACGGCGTGGCGAGCAAGCTGCTGGGGGAGAAGGCTGGCCTGCTCTCCGGCTCGGCCCTGCTGGTCGACTATGCGCTCACCATCACCACCTCGATCGCCGCGGCTGGCGATGCCATCTTCAGCTTCCTGCCGGTGAGCTGGGGCCACCACAAGCTGTGGTTCGAGGTCAGCGTGATCTGCCTGCTGACGGTGCTCAACCTGCGCGGCGTTCGCGAGTCGATCCTGGTGCTGGCGCCGATGTTCCTGATCTTCCTCATCACCCACGTGACGCTGCTGTTCGGCGGCATCGTCATGCATGTGCCCGAGATGGCCGCGACCACGCATAACGTGTCCGCCGGCTTCTCGCATGGGCTGGGCATGCTCGGCTGGGCCGGCATGTTCCTGCTCCTCGCCCATGCCTACAGCCTGGGCGGCGGAACCTATACCGGCATCGAGGCGGTCTCCAATGCCCTGCCGCTGATGCGCGAGCCGCGGGTGGCGAATGCGCAGCGCACCATGCTCTACCTGGCGGTATCGCTGGCGATCACCGCCGGCGGACTGCTGGTGTGCTACCTGCTCTGGGGCACCAAGCCCCAGGAGGGCATGACCATGAATGCGGTGCTCGCCACCCAGGTCGGCGGGCACCTGCCGGGCGGCGGGCTGTTCGTCATCCTCATCCTCGCCTCCGAGGCCACCCTGCTGATCGTCGCCGCCCAGGCCGGCTTCCTCGGCGGTCCGCGCGTGCTCGCCAACATGGCGGTGGATTCCTGGCTCCCGCACGGTTTCGCTTCGCTATCCGAGCGCCTGACCACCGGCAATGGCGTGATGATCATGGCCGCCAGCAGCCTGGCGGCACTGCTCTACACCGACGGCAACGTCGATGCCCTGGTGGTGATGTACTCGATCAACGTCTTCCTGACCTTCTCCCTGACCATGGCCGGCATGGTGGTGTTCTGGTGGCGCAATCGCTCCGCCTCGGGCCTGAGACGCCGGCGCCTGGCGCTGTTCTCCTCCAGCCTGCTGCTGTGCGCCACCATCCTGGTGGTGACCGCCTGCTCGAAATTCAGCGAAGGCGGCTGGGTGACCATGGTGGTCACCGGCTGCCTGGTCGGCGTGTGCGTGCTGGTGCGCTGGCACTACCGCTCGGTCGGAAAGCAGGCCTCGCAGCTCTATGCCGAGCTCGGCGCGCTGCCGCTCGCACCGCTCGGCCAGCCCGCGCTGCCGCTCAAGCCCGGGAACCAGACCGCAGCTATCATGGTCGGGGCCTACGGCGGACTGGGCATCCATACACTGCTGACCGCCCTGCGCATCTTCCCGAAATACTACCAGCAGGTGGTCTTCCTCTCGGTGGGCGTCATGGATTCCGGAACCTTCAAGGGCGAGGACACGCTCGAGGAGCTGCGCCTGCGCACGCAGCAGAACCTCGATCTCTATGTCCGCCTGGCAACCGCCATGGGCCTGCCGGCCACCTCTCGGCTGGCGTTCGGCACCGATGCGGTCGATGAGGCCGAACGGCTGTGCCTGGACATCAAGAAGGAGTTCCACCGCACGGTGTTCTTCGCCGGCAAGCTGCTGTTCGAGCAGGAGCGGCTGCACCACCGCATCCTCCACAACAACACCGCCTATGCGATCCAGAAGCGCTTGCAGTGGCTCGGCATCCCGACCATGGTGGTGCCGGCGCGCATCACCACATCTCCGCGCCCGCCGAGTCCGCCCGAGCCGGTCATCCCCCCGGCGCAGGTCGGCGCCGTGCCGTCAGGCTAGGCGCACCAGCCCGACGGCTGCGGCTATGCTGCGGCGCTCAGCAGTTCCGACGGTTGCCCTGATCGTCGAGCGCGCGTATCAGGTTGGACGGAGGATTCATGGCGGCTCTCAATCTCATCGGCGGCGAGAAGGGCGGGGTGGGGAAATCGGTCCTCGCCCGCGCGCTCGCGCAATTCCACATCGACCGCAGCCTGCCCTTCCTGGGATTCGACACCGACCGCTCGCACCCGACCTTCACGCGCTTCTACGCCGACTTCTCCTCACCCACCGTGATCGACGACTACCATAGCCTCGACCGCGTCGCCGAGGCGATCGTCGAGCAGCCCGAGCGCTCGGTGATCGTCGATCTCGCGGCGCAGACCTTCTCGCCCCTCTCCCGCTGGGCGGAGGAATCCGGCGTGCTCACCCTGCTGAAAGAGCAGGGCATTCCGGTGCGCTACTGGCATGTCATGGACGATGGCCAGGATTCCCTCGCCATGCTCGACGCCCTGCTGAAGCAGTTCTCCTCGTCGATGTCCTATGTGGTGGTGCTGAATTATGGTCGCGGCAGCGATTTCACCGCCTTCCACCGCTCGCCGATCAAGAAGAAGGCCCTCGAGCTCGGTGCCGCGGTGATCGAACTGCGGCGGCTGCACGAGGGGGCGATGCGGCTGATCGACCTGCGCAACCTGAGCTTCTGGTCGGCCAGCAACCGCCGCGGCGATGAGGCCGCGCTCGGGCTCTTCGATCGTCAGCGGGTGAAGGTGTGGCTGGAGAAGACCTACGAGGATCTCGCCCGCATCCTGTGATGCGCGGTTTCGCCGGGGATGGCGGAAACATGCGCTTGCTCGTCGTATCAGCTCTGGCAGCTTTTCAGGGCCCTGCCGGACGGTGGCGGAGACTGAGGGATTCGAACCCTCGGTACGATTTTACTCGTACGGGACATTAGCAATGTCCTGGATTAAACCACTCTCCCAAGTCTCCCTGTTCCGTCTCCCGGTCCGCAGGCCCGGCTCCCGCCAATGAGCGCAGAGTGCCGTGTCCTGTGGCGGATCGGCGAGGGTAGGAGCGCATCGGGAGCGGTCAAGGTTGGAGGCGGGCGCCAGGATCCCGCACCAGGACACCCCCGAGGATCAGGCCGTCGACCAGGCGATCATGGGCCTCCATCGGCAGGGCATCGCAGCGTTGGCAGCTGAATCCCACCCCCACCGCCACCACCCCCTGGCGGGCCAGCAGGCGGTCATAGAAGCCGCCACCCTGGCCGAGGCGCTCTCCGTTGTGAGCGAAGGCGAGGCCTGGCACCAGCAGGAGGACATCGCCAGGCAGGGTCGTCTCCGGCGTGCCTGCGGCATTCGCCTCGCGGATGCCGTAGGCGCCGGCGACCAGGCGATCCTCGGCCTGGATGGCATGCCAGGCCAGCTCACCAGGCGCACGGACGCGCGGGACATGGACCACCTGGCCGGTGCCCCAGAGGTGGCGGTGCAGGGCATCGAGATCGAGCTCCCCATCGTGCGCCAGGTAGCTGGCCACCGGACCAGCGCCGCGGCGCGCGATCAGCTCCAGGCAGCGCTGGACGGTCAGGGCGGTCTCGCTGGCACGCACCGCCTCCGGCAGGGTTCTGCGCCGGCGGCGGAACTCGGCGCGCAGGGCCTGCTTGTCTGGCGCCGCGCTCATGGCCGCGTCCGCTGCGCTCGCGGGCACAGGGGGCCAGCTACCATGAGATCACCTGGCCGCCTCCGGGCGGGAGACTGAGCGAGTGGCGTTGGCCGGCCTCAGGACCGTAGAGGAATCCGCCCACCGGCACCTCGCAGCAGGACACCAGGGCCGCCTGGTTCGCCCAGAGATAGAAGTGCACCCCCGCGGCGACCTGGAGGCGGGTGCCCAGCTTCTCGGCGATGAACAGCCGCACCGGCCTGAGCGCCAGGCTGGTGAGCTGCTCCAGCACCTCGGGCAGCGGCAGCAGCAGCTGCCCATCGCGCAGCTCCGGGACCGCCAATGACGACTGCTCGTGCAGATCCTCGCCCCAGCGCACATCGCCCGCCACCCCGAAGGGCATCCCGGCCCAGGCGAGGGTATCGCGCCAGCGATTGGGCACATTCCGATCCAGCAGGCCGCGCGTCGGGCCGTGCGCACTGGCGATGATCTCCTCTGCCCAGACGGCCAGTTCGTGGTTCACCGCCAGCGGTACCGGCCCGGACAGCGGGCGGCCGCTGATCGCCGCATCCAGGGTACGCACCCTCCAGGCGCCGAACTGGGCGTTCTCGCGAGGAGGCAGTGGCGGATCGGACGGACCTGCTGGCATGCGTTGCGTCCATGCTCGCGGACCCAGGAGCACGGTTCAAGCCGGAACGACCTCCTGGCGGGGTGGCGTCGGTGGCAGTGCAATCCACGCGGTCGCGACACTTCGCCTTTGCCCAATCGTCGCTAGGGTGGCACATCGGCATGATCGGCCTGCTCCCCCTCATCTTCGCCCTCCTGGTGGCAGAAACCACGGCCGATGCGCATCCGTTGATGCCGCTGCGCGGCACGTGGACGCTGCCATTGGCTATCCTGGCGGGCATCGTGCTCTGGGCCCTGGTCAACGAACTCGCCGGCAGGATCATCGCGCACATCGGTCGGCGCCGCCTGCTGGGACGCTGGGAACTTGTCGCCCAGACGCTGATGCTGGCCTGGTTCACCTGGACCTGCTACGGCTGGGGCTGGTCGTCCCGGGCCGCCCATGGGCATCAATTCGGCTATACCATCGCCATTGCCCCCTGGGTGGCGATGCAGGCGGCGCATTGGTGGGGAATCACGCCCGCCGTCAGGGCGCTCTCGGGGCATTCCTGGACGCGCTTCGGCCTGATGATGCACCAGTTCCGCTTCGGCGTGCTGCCGATGGCGCTGGTGCTGCCCCTGTTCGACGTCGGCGCCTGGATCGCCGGACGCTGGGACATCGAATCGTGGTTCACCGGCTATTGGGGCCTGCTGATGGGCGCCTACCTCGCCCAGCTCTTCATGATCGTCCTGCTGCTGGTCCTGCCGCTGCTGCTGATGCCCCTGTGGGGGGCCAAACCCATGTTCGCCAGCGAGCTGCAAGGCCGGATGCAGGAGGCCTGCCGGCTGATGGGCGTACGCGTTGCCGGGCTGATGCGCTGGCCGGTGCCCGGTGGACGGGTCTACAATGCCGCGGTGGTGGGCATGATGCCGCGCCTGCGCTATGTGCTCTTCACCGACGACCTGATGCGCGACCTGCCGCCGTCGCAAGTGCTGGCGGTGCTTGGTCATGAGCTGGGCCACGCCCGTCATGGGCACCTCTGGCTGTATTTCCTCTTCGCCAACACCACGGTGATGATCTCCTTCCTGATCGACAACTGGCTGCCGGGGGTCCTGCGCCCCCTGCTCGGGCGCCTCCCGGAGCATGGCGTGATGGGCGCGGACGACCCCCTGGCGCCACTGGTGAAGCTGGTGGTCGGGTTGGGGGTGATGGGGGTGCTCTTCCGCCTGGTGTTTGGCTACCTCAGCCGTGCCTGCGAACGCCAGGCCGACCTCGCGGGCGCCGAACTGGTGGGCGATGCCCGCATCATGGGGGATGCCCTCAAATCGGTTGCGCAGCTTTCGGGTCAGCCTGAGAATGAACCCAGCTGGCGCCACTACAGCATTGCCGAACGCGTGGTCTTCCTCGATCGCGTTCATCAGCAGCCTGAACTCGTCGGTTGGCACCACCACCTGGTACGCTCCATGCGCAACGGCCTCATCGCACTCCTCCTCACCCTCTTCGTCGCCGTCTGGCTCTTCGACCCCAGGCGCGACGCACCCACCGTCGAGGGTGCACGCCTCGAGCTGGCGCAATGGGTGGACAAGGACCACGACCTCGACAACGCGCTCAAGCGCGCGGACCATGGCGATGTGCTGGTGCTCAAGACCTGGCTGAACCGTGCCGAGGAAGGCGACCGCCTGCGCCTCGCCCGTCTGTTCCTCGTGCTCCTGGATCCGGAAGATGTCCGCGACGACAAGTCCGAGAAGGGGGACTTGGTCATCGATGACCGCATCGGCTACCGCTCCCGCAACCGGCTGCGACCCTTCATCGATGTCTCGACCGGCGACCGCGATTGCGACGCCGAGCTCGACAATGCCCTCGCCTACTGCCTGGTCGCGGGCACCGAGGAGCCCACGCAGCAGGACCTCGATCTGGCCAAGATGCTGCTGCCGCGCCTCGAGCTGCGCATGAGCAGCGCCCCATCGCACTCGGAATACGATACCATCGGCTGCGTCGATACCGCGCTTAAGAACTACCCCAAGGCCCTGGAGGCATTCAATGAGGCCAGCCGTCTGCTGGCCGAGGACCGCACCATCAACGACGACGAGCGCCTGCGCCTGCATTTCAATGATCTCTACCGCCGACGACGCGAGGCCGCCATCTACAACAACAGCAATGCCGCCATCCCGGGCTTCGTCCCGCTGCCCTTCCCGCGCGACTGGCCGGGCGCTCCGGTGCATGAGGTGCCGCTGATGCCGCAGCTCAAGCCGCCTCATCCAGGGGCGCAAGCGCCGCTGCGCGTGCCACCACCAGCTGGCCCCGAACTCCCGCCGCACGGAGCGCCCGCAGCGCATCCGAGCGACCAAGGTGCACCGTCCGATCACGGAGCCACCCTATGACCGATCCCGACTTCACCGTCATCAGCACAGCCCTGGCGCGCCCGTTCGCCCCGCTCATCGTCGAGGGCACCCACCGCGCTTCGTTCCCCGACCGCACCAATGCCGCCTTCATCTGCGATGTGCTGCTCAACCAGCTGTTCCCTGGCTTCTTCGCCGACAATGAGGCAATGCGACGTTCCGGCCTGCCGAGCGGCCTGCATGGGCTGTTCGCCGAGCTGGAGACCCAGATCCGCAGGTCGCTGCGCTACCAGACGCGCACCGGCCAGCAGGGCGGAGCTGACATCGTCGACCGTGCGCATGCCCTGGCCTCCAGCGCCGTCAACAGCCTGACCAGCGTCCTGGACCTGCTGGTCGGCGATGTCGAGGCCGCCTTCGCCAACGATCCCGCCGCTTCCGACCGCGGCTCCATCATCCTCAGCTATCCCTGCATCGAGGCGTTGGCGATCCAGCGCTTCTCGCATTGCCTCTACGTCCTCGGAATCCCGCTGCTACCGCGCATGCTGACCGAGGTGGCGCACAGCCGCACGGGCATCGACATCCATCCCGGGGCGACGATCGGGAAGTCGTTCTTCATCGACCATGGCACCGGGGTGGTGATCGGCGAGACCTGCACCATCGGCGAGAACTGCGTGCTCTACCAGGGCGTCACGCTCGGAGCCTGGAATCCGACTGCAAAGGACGGCGATGGCACGATGCATCGCGGGCAGGACAACAAGCGCCATCCCGATCTCGAAAATAACGTTACGGTCTATGCCGGCGCGACCATCCTCGGCGGCAGCACCCGCATCGGCCACCACAGCATCATCGGCGGCAAGGTGTGGCTGACCCATTCCGTCGAGCCGCATAGCGTGGTGATGACCGAGGAGCCGAAGCTGAGCATCCGCAAGCGCAAGGAGGGCGGCTGACCCCGAGTTCCCGCCGACTGCCGGACCTCAGCGGGTGAAGTTGCGCCAATAGGGAGAGAGCATCTCCCACAGCTGCTCGTGCATCAGCCAGCCGAGCCCGCCCAGCACCGCCAAGCCGACGAGGATGACGATCCAGGTGACGCTCGGCGTATCCGGTTCGGGGTCGCCCAGGCCGGCGATCTTGGCGAGATCGCTCTCCAGGGCGTAGAGCGAGAGGTAGCGGTCCTTGGGCGACTTGGCCAGGCACTTCTCGCACACCGCCTTCACCCGGGCATCCATGCGCGGGAATTTGGGTTCATCATTGCAATGCTTGGCCATGATGTCGTAGGCGTTGTTGGCGTCGAACGGCGCCTTGCCCGCCACCATCTCGAAGAAGATGACGCCGAGCGAATAGATGTCGCTGCGGAAGCTGACCGTGCGCGTGTTGCGGCACTGCTCGGGGCTCATATAGACCGGGGTGCCCATCACCTGGCCGGTATTGGTCAGGCGGGTGGCCGTGGGGTCATGGTGCTTGGCGAGGCCGAAGTCGGCGACCTTGATCACCGCGCCCTTCTTGGCGTCGCCGATGACCAGGGACAGACCGCGCTGGCCGTTGACCCCTCGGCCCACCAGCAGGTTCTCCGGCTTGAGGTCGCGGTGCACGGTGCGCGAGGCGCGCAGTCCACGCACCGCCTGCACCAGCACCCAGGCCGCCTCCTCGACCGGCAGCTTGCCGCGCTCATCCATCAGGTCGCGGAGGCTGCCGCCCTCCATGAACTCGAGCACCAGGTAGGGATGGCCGTCGTGCGTGCCGCGATCGATCAGCTTGATCACATGCTGGTTGCGGATCGAGCCCAGGACCTTGGCCTCGCGCTTGAAGCGGGCGAGGTCGCTGGCGTTCTCCAGCACCTTCACCGCGACCTCGGGATCGCTGTCCTTGGCCGGCTTGCAGCGGAAGACGGAACCGCAGCCGCCCTCCCCAAGCTTCTTCACCACCACGTACTTGCCGCCGATGAGGTCGCCCTTGGTCAATTTGAGCTGTAACGTGGCGCGTGCCATGGTCGGGGAGTGTAGCAGCGATCCAGGCATGCCAAGAACAGGATGCGCGCGCCCGACGGGCGAGCACCCCACGCACCGGTGGAGCCTTCCCGCGGGAGGAACGGCCCTAGAGTCGCCGCCATGACGTCAGGGCTGGAGGAGAGCGAGGCGGGCATCGAGGCCTGGTTGAGCGCATCGGTGAACCATGAGCGCGATGGCACCTTCCATGCCATCAAGCTGCAGCGCATCGCCGCCTTCCTCAGCCACCTCCCCCGCCCGCCACGGCCGTGCACGGTTGCCGGCACCAAGGGCAAGGGCAGCACCGTGCGGCTGATGGAATGCGCACTGGGCGCCGCTGGCAGGCCCACCGTCGCCTTCACCAGCCCGCATGTCTCCAGCGTCCTGGAGCGCTGGCGCCTCGACGGCCAGCCGGCCGATGCCGGGATCATCAGCGCGCTCTGCCATGAGGTCGACCGGCTCGAGCGGCGCCACCAGCTGCCCTTGACCTACTTCGAGCGCACCTTCGCCGTCGCCTGCCTGCTGGCGAGCCGGCGTGCGGGCACCGCCTTCCTCTGCGAAGTCGGCCTGGGGGGGCGACTCGACTGCGCCAATGCCCTCGACTGCGCTATCGCGGTGCTCACCCACCTCTCGCATGACCATCGCGACATCCTTGGCCCAACCCTCCACCACCTGGCATTCGAGAAGCTGGCCATCAGCCGCACCGACAGCCCGCTGGTCATCGCACCGCAGAGCCCGGCGGCGGCCCTGGCGATCTGGCGGGTGGCGGGGGCACTGCACCGCCAAGCCAGCTCTCCGATAGCCGCGGCAGAAGCCGGTGCTGGGCCGTCCGCCGCCAGCGGCATGGTGCGCTGGGTGCAGCCGCCACGCTCCCCCTGGGAGCTGGCCATGCCCGGCGGCCATCAGCAGGAGAATGCCGCGACCGCGGCTGCGGCCCTGCACGCCTGGGTGCCTGACATCGACCCGGCGGCAATCCGACGCGGCTTCGCCCAGGCGCGCCTGGCAGCGCGCTGCCAGGAGATCGAGCATGCCGGGCGCCGGCTGATCATCGATGGCGCGCACAACGGTCCGAGCATCATGCGTACCGTCGAGGTGGCCGATCGCCGCCTGCGCGCCGGCTGGCGCATGATCCTCGGCCTGGCACGCGACAAGGAGATCGACGAGGTGCTCGCGGTGCTGCCGAGCGCCCTGGTGGTCTCGCGCTGCGGCTACCGCTCACCGCGGGCGCGCGGGCCGGCGGATTGGCCGGCCGCCGCCGGGACCTGGCGGTGGTTCCCGGGGATCGCCGAGGCGCTGGCCTGCCAGCCCGCGGATCTCGACTTGTGCATCACCGGCAGCTTCTACCTGGCCGGCGAGGCGCTCTGCCTGCTCGGCCACCAGGGTGATCTGCCGGGCTGACCGGCATGCCGTCAATGGCCTGCAGGATAGTGCAGATCGTCGATCTCGATCGTGCGCGTGAACAGCTGGGTGCCCTGATTGTCGTTGACGCGGAACTTGATGATGCCGGGCTTGACCGTGTCGTCGATCTCCATCACCGCGAAGTTGGTGCTGCGCGTGGCGCTGGCGATGCGGATGGGATTGGTCTCCTGCTGCCCGGCCGCCGTCATCGGCGCCGCCAGCGGCGAGGTGGTGAGATCGTAAAGGGGATAGCTGCCGGGACGATCGAGCTTCTGCAACTCCGCCAGCTGGCGGTTGCCGGTGACGAAGACCACGCCGTCGATGCGCTCCTTGTCGAGGAAGGCGAACAGCTCCTCGCGTTCCTCGGGGTACTTGTCGAAGCTCGCGAAGCTGGTGTAGCTGCCCAGCATCTGGCAGCCGTTGGCGATCACCTTCACGCGTGCGGTGCTGGCCTTCAGGCTGCGCTTGAGCCAGGCCTTCTGCACCGAACCGAGCATGGTCTTGGTCGGACCGTGGGGCATGTCGTCGGGATCGCGCCAGTAGCGGTCATCGAGCAGGAACACCTGGATCTGGCCGAAATGGATGCTGCTCCAGATGCCTTCGGTCTTGTCGCTGCCGTAGGAAGGGTTGGAGCTGAAGGCCTTGAACAGCCGCAGCGAATCGCCCTTCAGCGGGAAAGCCTTGCTGCTGTCAGGGGAGCCGTAATCGCGATCATCCCAGATCGCATACCAGGGCACGGTGCGCAGCAGCAGCTGGATCGACGACAGCCCGCGCAGTTCGGCGAAGCGGAAGGCGATGCGGCCGGGGTCCTCCCAGTCGTTGGGTGATCCCGGCATCAGGTAGTTGCAGCCGCCGAGCACCAGGAGCGCATCCGGGCGCGCATCGGCGATGGCCTGCCAGGCCCATTGCTGACGATCACTCGCGGTGCTGGCCGCGGAAGCGAGCGCGAGGCGCATATGCGTCGCCTGGCTGGCAGAGGGGAAGGTGGTGAGGTTGAGCACCAGCCGCAAGGCATCGCCGTCCAGCAGCACCTGGCCGGCATACGCGGTACGGGGATGCAAGCCGGTCACCGTCACCGAGCCGACAGCGATGGTCTTGGTGTCAGGACCGGACAGCTCGATGATCTGGGAGGTCTCCCCCTGGGCCGAGATCTCGGTTCCATCCGGCGCTTTGAGCCGGACCTCCACAGGCATCGGCGTCACCGTGGCCAGCCAGATGGTGGTCGACACATCGGTGGTATTGCCGATCATCGGCCCCGAGGCGAGCTTCGCGATGGCAGCGGTGTCGGCTGCCATCAGGCTGGCGCCGGTGGCCGCCAGAGCCAGGGCCGCACCAATGGCCGCACGGAGGTATCGATGCGGGTGGTACATGGGCAGCTCCTGGTCCAGGTCGGTTCGGCAGGTATGCAGAGGGTAGACGGTCCCACGGGGCGGCAATGCGCCTCCCCTACCGGACCCGCTCCCTGGCTGACGCTGTCCAGGCGCTGATCCGGACTGGAATGATCGTTCTCGGCACCATGCTTGCGGGCCTACGAGGTCATCATGCCGTCGCTGCTCGATCTGGTCGGACAGACACCCCTGCTGGACATTTCAACCCTGCTCGGACGCGAGGGCGTCCGCATCCTGGCGAAATGCGAAGGGAACAACCCAGCCTCGAGCGTCAAGGATCGTGCCGCCCGCGGGATGATCCTCGGCGCGCGGGTGCGGGGCCTGCTGCGGCCGGGCATGCGCCTGATCGAAGCGACGAGCGGCAACACCGGCATCGCCCTGGCGATGATCGCCCGGGCGGTCGGCATCGAGATGCACCTGGTGATGCCCGACACCCTGACGATCGAGCGCACTCAGACCATGAAGGCGTTCGGCGCCACCGTGCATCTCATCGATGGCGGCATGGAGGAGGCCCGTGACTGGGCCGAGGAGCAGGTGCGTGCCACCGCCAAGCAGCCCGATGCCTTCCTCATGCTCAACCAGTTCGGCAATCCCGACAATCCGCTCGCGCACTATACCAGCACCGGCCCCGAGATCTGGCGCGATACCCAGGGGACGGTCACCCATTTCGTCTCCGCCATGGGCACCACCGGGACCATCATGGGCACCAGCCGCTTCCTCAAGGAGCGCAATGCCAAGGTCCAGATCATCGGCTGCCAGCCCGCCTCCGGGAGCCAGATCCCGGGCATCCGCCGCTGGTCGCCGGCCTACCTGCCGACCTTCTACGAACCGCAGCGCATCGATGAGATCATCGACATCACCCAGCGCGATGCGGATGAGACCGCGCGCCGACTGGCGCGCGACGTGGGCCTGTTCACCGGCCCAAGCTCCGGCGGCGCCTGCTGGGCAGCTTTGCAGGTGGCCAGCCGGCTGGACCAGGGGGTGGTGGTCTTCATCGCCTGCGATCGGGGCGATCGCTACCTCTCGAGCGGCGTCTTCGGCTGAATGCCCTCCAGCGATTCGCGGGGGGTGCTGGAGACAGCGCCTGGCACCGCCGAATCGACACTGTCGCCGGTCGGCGACAGCCATTCGGCACTTCCACTGGACAGCTCGCAGTCTACGACAACGCAACCTGTCATGGCCGTCACCTGCTGCGTCTGCTACCAGAAAACCTTCCGCGAGCTGCAGAAGCTGGCGCGTGAGCACGGCTGGTCGACCGATGCCGAGATCAGCCTGGAGACCGGGTGCGGGCTCGGCTGCGGAGGGTGCCGGCCGTACCTGGTTGCCATGCTCAGGACTGGTGCGACCTGCTTCGCGGTGCGCACTGATGATGCGCCACCGAAGCCATGCCTGCCGGAGCCCTGGGATATCCAATGATCAGGAACCTATGATGAGGACAGGGGCTGAGTTAGCACGGTATCGGCAGAGTCCTTGACACATCGCTCTCTCCATGATCATGGCCGCTCGACTACGCATTCCCTGGTAGCTCAGTGGTAGAGCAGTTGACTGTTAATCAATTGGTCGGAGGTTCGAATCCTCCCCGGGGAGCCAACATAAGTTGTTTGATCGCCTCAGCTTGGGGAGTCCCCGGCTGAGGTGATTTTTTTGATTAAGACCACCGAGTCACCGAAAAGGCCACCGAGGTTTTGGTGAACCCTAGGACATTTGCTTTCCAAAGAGCTGTCTGAGGGCAACAGCCCATTAACTCATACACATAAACTTGAGATGTTGAAGAGGTTACATATCCGAAAATTATTGTCCTTTGAAACGCCAAGGACACAAGACCACCGAGAATCTTATTTCCTATTTTGGATAGTCATTATATCTGACCGCCATGTTGCGAATTATCTTTCACAAGGCGGAATCGCGAAGGGGCTTTCCCCATAGCTTTTCGCATTTCAATGTTTTCCCGCTCTATTTCTTCAACATAATTGCCGAGAAGAGGAGGTGCATGTTCGAGCATGCCGAGAATAATCAATCTCACCTCTTCCTCGTTATTACACTGCAGCGCTTGAGCAAGGCCCTGAAGTTGCTTCAGGCTCAGAAGTCCCTTTTGAGATCTTGCGGAATGCTGTTGGAGCGCATAGCTCATCGTACTGGTACTCTTCAATCCAATGCGCTTGCCAATAACATAGGGCGTAGTTCTTGCGCGTTTGCAAAGAGCAAAGACAAACGCGCCGAAATTAGAAAGCTTAGTGGAATGAGGACGCACCCGGGAAGCATATCGGAGTCATTTGCAACTTCGAGTTTTTCTAGTATTTAGAATAATGGCTAATCGACCCATTCCATTGAGTCGGATAATCGCGGAATACCAGCGATTACATCGATTAAGCTCATCTGACCTAGCCCGCACTCTCAGAACCACTTCTAGACGATTGAGTGAGTACATCAAAGGAAGGAAGATACCCAATGATAACACGCTCAAGAGATTCGCACAGGTCCTGTCTATAACTTTTGAAGACCTTAAATTACGTCGAGATTTAGATAAATATCCCCACAAGTCCAATCAGAAAAATATTCGTAAGAAAGAAGTATTTTTTGATGAACCAGAATTGAGACACAATTATAGTCAGGCTCGAAGAATTTTCCGATTTAAATTCGGATCGCATTACGATAAAACATCTCAGAACGATTTTTCAGCAATTCAACGGTCATTAGATTTTTATGTCAATCGCCATTATTCGAATCGCATTACCAAGATATTTGAACTAAGGATAGAATCATTTCCTGAATGGATTAATGACATTATAAAGAAAATGCGCAATAATGCGAACCTTGTTGGCTGCATAATCACTGTCCCTCTATCCTTGGGATTCACAATATTTAGCGCGACTCACATTAATGTAATCCTGGAGGACTCCGCGTATTCCTGCTTATCAAATGGGTATGATGTATCGCTATATAGATCTATAAATAGTAAAAATGTTTTATTAAAACATGGAATACTATTTATTCATGGATTCGAATGGCCATTTGATTACTATGAGGACGATAATTCTTCGGCATCTTTAAAAGACGATACAAGATTGAATGAATTGGATCCAGTAAGGAAAAAAGCACTGGAAGATTTATTTGGTCCAACATGAATATCTAAATTCATATTTTAACTTATGTATTTTTATGATTAATACTGACATTTCTTTCAAACGACGGAACAAGACGAAATACTAAAATATAATTTATACATAACACCAACTCTGTGGTTTAAATTATAAAAATAATTAACCTTATATGCAATATATCTCACAAATCGAACGAGAAATCCACCACGGAAAAAGAGGTATTAATGATTTTATTGGCTCAGAACGTCCATCCATTGTATGTTTGATGAAAAAATATTTAAATAACAATTGCACGATCGATGAAATATACACTGGTCTCCGAAAGGCTAAAGCGAAAAAAAATCCCGTCCTCATACAGATATCAATGTGGATTCTTGAAGACGTTGGCATAGTAGAAGAAATTAATCATACAATTATTGGTGGTGATTTCGCACCAATATCATCAAACGGATCAGATTTTTCTGGCCATAGATATTATGACCCGCGTTATCAACTTACTTCAACCGGAGAAATAATATCATACATTTTGCTTAATATTGTGTTGCCTCAGCATCCAGTGTGGAGATTTTTCGAAACATCGCAGTATTCTGACATTTTAGGAAGCTATAATTTCCCAATTAGTGATTTCCCAAAATATGTACAACGAAAGATTCAAGAATCATATAATTGTCTGGTAAATGTTTACAAAAAAGAATTTCTGTTGAATAAATTTTTTAAAACGAGAATGAGTCATGATTATTTGCATAATAATAAATATAACAAACTAAATTATTCACTTAGACAATATTTAAAAAAATTAAATAATCGGACAGAGTCCGTATTCGGATCTAAAGAAAAAGCCGCTGAATGGCTTTCGACACCTCACTTTGCATTACATAACGAATTACCAATAAATTATGCCACTAATCATTCGGGCCTACGAGACGTCACTGATATTCTAGCTCATTATGCCTTATCATCAAAGCGGAATATAGAGAAATAACCATATGGATATGCTACAGAATTTATTTAAATTAGAGAAATTTATGTCCCACATAAAATGTAATCCGGGTCATGTTCCCGATAGCGAAATCGATTCATTGGGTCATTATATCTCTTCATTGCTATGGAACGAAATGACAGGAAACGCAAAGGATTCGCATTTCTGCTATTGGTCCAATGTGAGAAGTGCGTGTGAACGAGTTAAGGAAATAATTGAATACAAACTCATTTACGGTGTGGAGACAACTCCTCCCGAAAAACCTGAAGTTGTCATTTCGCCATACACTAATGACTTTGCTCCAACCAAGGAAGATCGACAAAATTTCCTGAGAAAGTTGGCTAAATTGAGGCCGATAGCCGTCCGTACGAGACGAAAGGTACCTACTCTAGATTACTCCGTTTATCCGAAATTTGTCACGATTTTAGATACCGCGAAGGCAGCCGACTATGATTTTCGTCTTGCTGGTGGCTATCAACACGCGATCAATCAATTTCTTGATGATTTCCGATACGCACCGCCTTCCAAACGGCCAGGATTGATTTCTACAGCACCCGAAGTACGCGATGGTCGATTAGCCGCCATTCTTGCCGGCGTGGTTCACGCGCTCTGTGACGAAACTGGATGTCCATTTCCGTCATGGCTTTCCACGATTGGGCTTCGGTCACCAACGGTTTTTTGCGTAATGCGCCCCGATGGACCATATACCGATGAATATCTTGCTCGCGAACGAGAGGATACACCATTCTGGTTTCTCATTCGGGACATTTATGTACCAAGTAATTATTTGAATCGCGCCTAGATCGATTGATATGGAGTATGTGTAATGTCAGAAGATGTGCAATTGCCACCATGCCTCATCAGTTTGCTCTGGGATCGCGTTCCCCCATGGCCAACAGCTTCCGAGGCCATTATCACGATCGTAATCAGGGTAGTGATGATGGGTAATGCGGAACAAAGGCAAGCATGTGTCTTGCTCTATTCGCCGGAAATGATCCGTAAAGTAGCAGACAGTCGATACGTCCACGGCTTACATCCCATGGATCGATCCCTTCTCGATAATCTCCTTACATGGTCCGATATAATCCGCAGATCTAATACCCATGAACATAAAATGTTACCAATTCCGAAATGCTTGCGAGACTCCGACCTCTAGCTTATTGCTGCCTCTGGAGTAAATTACCCTTATTCTACAATCATTGAATCGTGGTCAGATTCATTTTATGGCCAATCGTCCTCGCCTGAGGGTCGAGCCGATATTCAATGGACAGCTTGCGCAAGGAAAGCGGTACGGCGTCTGAAAACTTGACGGCATTGGCTTGCTCCTCCGTGGCTATGATTCGGACGCCGGATTCAATACGATCGCAAGACAAGGACCATATTTTTTCAACATCTTCAGCCTTATAGCTCCCCTTGAGAAGCACAGATCTGTGGTTAAAGGATGATTTTTCACCGGAGGGGTCCAGTTGCGCAGCAATGAGTCGATTCATTCTGGTCCCAGCAAATGTCCACAACTCGACCTGATTAGTTCCCAGTTGTCCCATTACACCATTCCCTCCAATCCAGGTATAGATCGACCGAAGCTCCGTAAGCTTATCAACCGCACGCTTCGACCAGCGCGAATTGACCCTCTCCTCAGTCAGTATTGTTCGTTCGGCTTCCGAAAATGGCCGGCTGATATCCTGACTTCCACCTGCCCAGCGCGATTTACCGTCATCTTTGGCAGGCGTCACAAAAACTTGCCGACGCTTCCAATCGACTTCAGTAACAACCCAGTGATGACCAGCTAAGGTCAGAATAGTCGGACGGCCCTGTTGAATAGCCGCCCCGTTATCGACAGCGAAACTCAATTGATCTAACGTTGCAATTGAACTGCGACCATGGAGAACTTCGAGCACAGGTTGACTGGTGAAAACGCTGACTAATTCCATGAAATGACGACGGCCAAATGTTTTCTCACCAGTCTCATCGAACCACAGCAATCCATTATCGTCACGGAAGATCCTCGATTCAATGAGATGCAGGAAAATGGCGTCAACGTCCTCAACAGGTAGACTGAGCATTCCAGGTACGTGGACTAACCAGCGCTTCCAGTCTTCGCGATGCAGACCGCCAGTTTGAAGAGCGAGCGCCATGACCTGTTGAGCCAGCAGATGGTAGGGTCTAGGCGGCGGAACCACCGGTTCGACATATCCCGATTCCCATAGGTGTATGAGTCCAGCGGCGCGTTCGAGACCGGTGTCATCCGTAGCTAGGAAGAGACAGTTCGGAACCGTTCCACGACGACGACCAGTCCTGCCCATGCGTTGCAGGAAACTGGCAACCCGCGTCGGTGCATCGATCTGGATCACCCGGTCAAGATCCCCGATATCAATACCCAGCTCCAGTGCACTGGTAGCAACAATGACGCAGTCCTTCTCTTCGGCAAAGGCACGCTCTGTCTGCCCTCGGACATCTTTGCTAAGAGAACTGTGGGTGACGAAGGCGCGCACCTCCAGACCACGCAATAAACCTCCGATCTCTTCTGCCCGGGCTCGACTGTCCGTAAAGACCAATCGCTTTTCGCCGCGGTGCAGCAAGCTGATGACCTTGGCTGCATTTGCGGCGCTACCGACGTAATCGAGCTGCACGTCAGGAAGGACGGGTTGGGCAGAAGTCGACCGGATCACTGGATGTGGCGCTTCCACTCCGGCATTTAACCAATCAGCCAAGTCCTGCGGATTCCCGACGGTGGCCGACAGACCAATACGTTGAAGCGGGCGGCCAGCGAGGACACTCAATCGGGATAGAACCGATAAGAGGTGCCAACCGCGATCGTCACCTGCGAATGCATGAACCTCGTCGATGACTACAGCCTGCAGATTGGCAAACATACGCACCTTGTCAGTACTGACGCCGATAAGCATTGCCTCTAGACTTTCAGGCGTGGTAAGAAGACAGCTTGGCGGATGCGCACGCAGGCGTTTCTTGTCGCCCGCGGGCACATCCCCATGCCATGGTGCGGCCTCGTGACCGACCAACTGGAAGTAGCCCCTCAACCGGCTTTCCTGATTATTTATGAGTGCACGCAGCGGACTGATATACAGAATCGACAGCGGCTCCCAGCGTTCAGTCAGCATACGGCTGATCAGCGGGAAGAAGGCCGCCTCGGTTTTTCCACCTGCCGTCTGGGCCTGAACGATGATGTTCTGCCCCGCAAGCACCGGGACGATGCAGGCTTCTTGAACCTCACGCAGCCCTGGCCAACCAATGCTGTTGACGATATGGTACTGCAACGCCGAATGCAGGCTGTCGAAGCTCACGGTGTCTCGGTGTCGAGCTGGATGTCATCGACACCCGTGATAGCAGCCTGTTCTTGAGCTGACAGCTCACCAGCGTTCATAGTCAGTTGGTAGTGCTTCCGGGGATCAAAATCCGGGAATTGATCGACGCGATCCAGCACATCGCCGACCAGCTTCTTGAGGTAGAGACGTGGAGCGACGCCCACTTTCCCTCCCAATCCACCGGTAACTGCACCTCCCAAGTCGGCGACATAGCGATCATCAACCAGACGCCGCACCCGTTCCTCCACCTGTGAGCCCTGGGCAAACAGGTCGCGGATCTTGATGCCGACCGTAGTCAGGCGGTCGCGATCAAATGGCGCAAGACGTATCTGGACAGCTCGCGGGTTATCGAAGCGGGCGTCGGTCCCGAAGTCTGTGTGCAGACGTTGAGCCAGCGGAGGTAGTCGCTGAACCCCTTGCGTGCCATCGAAGAAGGCCGGTGTCCCCGTGATGACCAGGTAGAGTCCCGGAAAACGGCCCTGGTAGACTTCGTCAATGAACTGACGCAAGGCGTTGAGACTTTTTTCGCGCACGTCACCACGAACCCGCTGCAGCGTCTCGACCTCGTCGAGTACCAGCACCAAACCTGGCTTGCCCATGTCTTTGAGCAAAGCGAGTAGACCACGCAGGCACGAGAGCGCACCGTTATGGTCTATGTCACCCTTGATGGCGGCAACACGCTTGGTGGCCATGCCGATATTCGGCAAACCTGAGAGCCAACCAATCAGGCCCTCGGCCACCGATGGATCACCGTCGGCAACCGACCGGCGGTAGCCACGCAAGGCGGCGGCGAACGCAGGATTTTCCTTTGAAATGCCAGCCAATCGCTTGGTTATCAGTTCGTCAGTGGCAGCAACCAACGCTTCGCTGTCAGTCGCATCCACGCCACCAGTAGCCAGGACATCCTCTTCCAAGCAATAGAACCACCCGTCGACGATCGAGCGCAGCGCCCCGGATTCGCAATCCGATGTCGACAAGCGCTCCATCATCCGACGGTAGACTGTCTCCAAACGGTGCAGCGGGGTTTCGGTTTCGCTGATCTGCACCTCAGCAGTCGCAAATCCCTTCAACTTGGCTTGTTCCTGCATCCAGCGGGCAAAAAAGGTCTTTCCTGTGCCGTACTCGCCACGGACACATTTGAACACCCCAGATCCACCTGCAACCCGGTCCAGCTCTTCGAGGATGGTTGGTGCGAAGCGCTCCAATCCGACCGCGAACACATCCAGACTGCGGCTCGGCACGGTGCCACGCCGCAACGCATCGATGATGTCCTGACGGCGCTGAGGGCTAATGCGGTCATAGGTCATGGGGTGTCTCCCAGTTCAAACTGGGTGATCGCCAGTTGTCGATCCAGGCGGATATATCCCTGATCATCGGTATAGGTCAAGATGCGATACCCTTCAAGGTTGAGCATCCGAGCGACAGTGGCAATGATGCCTTTCATGCGCACGATGGGTACGTTTAGGGTCTGCGCGAGTTCTCGCTCGGAAATCTGGCTCCCCTGAGCGGCGTCGAGCGCGTCAAGCAACGTCAGCACGAGCCCGTCTTCCGGCCGACGACGCCCTGCCANNACCTGCCTGTCCCGAGGATTGCTGGTACGCCGCGCTGACCAGCAGGCGTTGTGTCCACCGAATTTGCTTCGATATCGTCTCGTCAAACAGCGTCAGCTGATTGGGGTTGGTTGGCACTGTCTTGGGCTTGACCTTGATCGCAGATACAACTGTGGGCACGGCTGCTGCTGCCACCGTCGACACATCGAGGCGCCACCATACAGGCTGCGGAATGTGGACTTCAGCCCAGCCATCTAGGACATGATCCAGCTTGGCCAGCACCACGCAGGGCGGAATCAGTTCCTGCGGTGTGACGCCACCGTGGTAGCCGTTTTTCTTCCCGCCATAGCGAAGCTTCTCGCTCCACGGTGCGGTTACGGTGGAACCGTAATGAACGACTCGAGGTCCCGCCACGGTTACCTCTCCATCGCGTGGCGCCGCCGTGTGCCAACGCTCGCCGCCGTCCGGCGACCCAGTCGCGCCGGTGGCCCAATGGTCAAGGATATGGCCATGGTCGCTACAGAGCACGATCGCCCGCTTGGAGGTGCCAGCCGCTGATAGCAGATCGTTGAGCACCCGGATTGACTCTAAATTCCACGAGCGCTGGCCAAGGTCATCCTTCATTAGGTAGTCATCGACGGCGTTGACGACAACTCCGACAATGCGCTGCTTCGGATTTCCCAAAGCAGCCTGAATCTGAGTGCTCAGTCCTTGCCGCCCCGGCTCCTCCAGGTCCTTCCGGTGGAACAGCACGGGTGGATAGCTGCTGCCGCTCAGAGAACGCAGCTTGAGGTGATCGGCGAATCCATGGCCTTCATCGCCTGCGTCACCCCGCATCAGCGTTCCGCAAAGCAAGCTGGTACGGGCATACTCGGTCACAGTGGGCACGGTGCTCATTACCGGGCCGGGCATCGTGATCCCATCCACTGTCCTGCTGCGCATGGTCCAATAGCCGCGCTCTAGATGCTCCAGTAATTCTTGCATGACTGCCCAGGACAAACCATCCATAACCAGGACCAGTACCTTATGGTCTTTCGCCACCTCGGCTGTGATGCGTAGCTGGATGTCTTCAATCAGGAGAATCTCGGGGAACTGATCGGGCGTGCGGTTCCAGTCGACGACGAGATCGGCAAACTGTCGATTGAATGTCTCACGTCGCGCCAGCACGAGATCGTTGAGTCGCTTATAGGCTGCCTGGAGATCAGGAACCTGATCTCCGGCAACTACGCCATGACGAGCCCAATCAACGAAGGCTACCTGCGCCAGGTAGGAACGCATGGCATCCGGCAGACGATCGACCGACTCCGCCGTACTGCGCAGCCATCGCGTAAGTCGTGTCGCCATATCCACTTTAGTCTGTCTATGGTTGTTGCCTCGTCCGTCCCAGTGGTCACGGACTTTAGATGCCGCCGCCAGCAGATCCGCATCCGTCGCGTTTCGCTCCAGATGACGTGCCAAGGTCTTCGCGAACGCAACCAGGCGCTGCTCATAGCCCAGGGGCACTGCATCGCTGAGATAGGCAAATGCATGGGCCTGCACCTGGAGCAACAGGCTGTCAGCGCGCTTGCGGAGGCGACGCTGAACGGCATCTTCCAATCCCTGCAGAACGCGGGTGGCCTCCGCACTCCATTCCCGTGCTTCCTTGAGGTGGACCAAGCGATGACCGGTGATCTGTTCCAATCGGACCTGGGCCTGCAGCAGTTCGGCGTGTGCTGCGGCCGCTTCATGACAGACAACGCCGCAGACCAGGCCGATTGGGATGAGATCGCTGGGGGGGACGACAGCGATCACCTGCACCAGCATGGCCACCAAGGTCGAGCGCTCGGACATCCAGGCTCGGGCAGCATCGCGCACGTCGTTAGATGACGACCGCAAGCGCTTGGTAGCATCGTCATTCACCGACCACGCCAATAGCTCTTGTGGCGTCGGATCTCCGCTTGGTAGACCAAGCACGTGGGTGCAGACAGACGACCAAAATGTTGCCTGATCCAAGACCCCCGTCGTAACGGCCGGGAAACCATTGTTGGGCCGATGTTGCAAGAGAGCGATGGCAAGCTCGGGATTGACACGGATGCGTGCATCGGCAGCTCGTGCACCAAACTCGGCAAGGAGAACCCGCCATGGGGCAATATCCCGCACACTGCCGTGCATGAGTCTGCTTTTTACGTCGTCAGGCAAATGCGCGTCCGCAGCTTCGACTAGGACGACCAACCGTCGATTCGGTGTGCGACTTGCTTCTGACAGCTGCTGGCGCAGCTCCAAGACGGTTCGGGCCCCGACCGCTGCGAACTCCAGGGTCACTTCGGAGCGATGAAGGTCCTTCCTGCGTTGGAACGTGACCGTCTCAGTAAAGACCTTTATGCCTTCCCATGCGGGCTTGCCCCTGAAAACGAGTGCCACCCATGGCAGAGGATGACGCGGACCTTCGAGATGCCGCTGCACCTCCATGCGTACATGTTGTTGTAGATGATCCAGGGCGATGGAACTCATCAGGAATCCAGAATGTCGATGGTGATACGCAATTGCTTACCGGGGTATGCCTTTTGGAGGTCTTCGAGGCGCGTCGACATCTGCGCGGTCGCCACCTCAATACCGCGTTTTCCGTCACTAGCCTTGATTACGACCGGCTCTCCGGATTCCTTCCTGCGGCGCTCTACCTCGGCGATCGTATCCTTCTCCCGCTGAAGCCGCGCGGCTTCCTCACGCTGCTGGTGTTTGGTGGCCTCGATCTGCTCTTGCTCAATACGTTGCCGATCGGCTTCCTGACGCAGTCGATCGGATTCCTTCTGTCGCTGCCGTTCGTCGTCTTGGCGTTTTCGCTCTTCGTCCTGTTTCCGCTTGACCGCCTCCGGATCAATTTTCTTGAGACCAAGCTCATATTCCATCCGCAGCATGCGGGCAGCGGCTGACAGGTCGGTGATCACAGATTCCAGTGCCAAATCACGTTGATCACGACTCATGGCATCACGAATCTGGGCTAGACCGGCCGCCGCCCGTTCAGCAACGGCACTGCCATTGCCAGCGAGATCGATCAGATCGTGCCAACCGGTCAAGCGAGCTGCGTCGGATACCGCTTTTGCCGATTCGATGGACTTAGCGACCACCGCCAGATCTACGGACACGGGTGTCTGGGCGAAGATGGTAACTACCTGCTCATCGGGAGCGCGATGCGCCGCGTTGAGCAGGTCGCAGGCCACCTGGGCCGTCTTCAAACGAGGTGCCTGGTGATCGATCTGACCCAGTGTCGTTGCCATGCTGTTCAAGACCGTCGCCAAATCTGCCGCAATGGAGCAACGGTCGCGCTCCCACGTGCGGATGGCAGCGGTGAGCTTGGCCACTGTGGCCGAGTTCCGCAAACGATCAGGCGGATATCCAAAGACCTGCGCTGCTCGATCTTGGGCCAGGAGCCATACGTTCTCATCGGGGAGGGTCTGCTCACGCAGATCCATGGTACTGTCAAGCTGATCCCATGATGGATCTTCTGGAGCGTTGTTATAGAAGAACCGACGATCGGTCTGCCGGGCAAAAGTCCAGATCACCAGATCAGCGACCTCGCGAGAAAGCCCGCGTGGTTGCGGGCGATCGCACCAGTCGCGTAGATCGTTGACTGTCGGCTTCTGGTTCTGTTCTTGCGCCATGCAACGCTGGAAATGCTCGACCCATGTGCGCTTGAAATGGAAGACGTTGCCGTTGGCGGTTCCCAATTCGAGTGGTTCTGCTATACCTGACATGATCTCGCGGTGCACTGATTCGACGCGCTCGGTGCGTTGCCGTGGATCGTTCATGGCATCGGTCACATAGTCGGCAATGCGCTTCAACAGTGGCCGCTTGACAGGGATGGTGAAGAGCGGATGCAGAGGGAACTGGTATTCGAGGGCCTGGTGAATCAGGGCCACCAGTGCCTCCGCTAAAGTGCTCTTGTCGGTATTCTGCGGACTGAATCCCTGGTCCAGGCTGACGATCTGATCCACTGGACCATCAAGAGTCTTCACGATGGCTGTCGGAATGGCGGTGCTCACGCCATAAGCCACTTCCAGAGCTATACGCAGCTTCCCCTCTAACGCGCTCTTACGCGTAGTGAGCTGGCTTTTGGCCTCTGCCTTCTTGTTTGCGTTCAGGTGGCCCGTGTAGCTGTCCAGGCGCGGCGTGTCCTTGCCGGTCAACAGGTAGTTGATGATCACCAGGTTACCAAGGTCTTTGAGTGCCTGGGTAGACAGGTGATTGGGCAACCATGCTAGTGTTTTTGATCCCTTGGGCTGGCGGCGCAGCATGTCCTGCAAGTTCGCAATGTCGTCCCGCGGCGTCTTCCCCGGCTCATCGAACGGAAAATCCAGGACTACTACCCATTTATCCGACGGTGCTTTGAGGTTCTCCCAGTTCGATTCGCGCACATTCTGATAGCGAATCTCGACTTCGCGCTGCGTTCCGCGCCATTCGACGGTGTGGATCAGGTTAATTTTACCTTGTGCCTCCAGTGGGATTTTCATCTCACCGAACAGCAACTGCATGATGAGCCGCTTGCGGTTGCCGTCGTTATCCTCGCTCAACACTTGGCGAATGATGGCGTCGGTATCGACATCCGACATTTCCAGGGAAATAATTGGATCGTTGGGGTCTCCATTTAGCTTGATTTGCCCGCAATGCGGCTGCCACGCTCGCAGCCAGCCAAGCACCGTACGCGCTTCGCCATTGGGGATAGGCGTCGATATGGCACCGTGATTGAGTGCCGCCAAACGGCGAACGTTGAGATTGCGCAGGCTTTCCACACCTGGGACTATGGAGCCCAATAGCAAGGTCTTTGCCACCCGTGCCCGCTGGTTGAATGCACTCCACATCGTATGGGCTTTGCCCGCCGGCGAAGCCGGGTCAAAGTCCAGCGGCAGTTTGAGTTCTTCCAGAATGAGCGGGGTCAGCGTGTCACGCCACAGGCGCTTCGCATCATCCATGGCTTTGCGCATCGACGGTGAAAAAACCTCTTCGCCCGCAGCAATAATATCCCACAGGTCGCCGACTGGGACAACCTGGCCCAGCTCCAGCCGATCACGATATGTGCACAGAATTTGCAGCAAGATGCGCAAGGCCGTGCGTTCGCGCTGCAATGCGCTCGACACCGCCACGAGCACTTGGATCAGCGCCGGGCTAAACGGATAGAGATCACGGAACTGCTCACGGGTGCCACCGGCAGTCAGTAGTGTCTCCATCACTTCTTTGCGATTGACGGCAGTCCTATCGAAAGCGGCGTCGATCAGCTGCTTGGCTTCGGGTGATAGCGGTTTCAGCAAGCGCTCCTGCGCTATCACCGGCAGGTTGCGATCTTCCAGCACGATCAGATGGAATCGGTCTTCCCACCAGTTGATCACCGTCGTGGCATTCTGCTGGTTGGCGCCGGTCAAATTCTCGCCCAGGGCCTCACGGAGGTCACGCTGCCGGGCGATGAAGCTGACGATCGGTATCTTGGCGTGAGCAATCTTGCCTTCGACCAGCGCTGCGAGCTTCGGACTTTCGCGACTGACAAAAGCCTGGTCCGCCGCGCGGCTCATTAGCCACAGGACCAGTTCATCCAGGAACAGGATCACACCGTCATAGCCCAGTTCCTTGGCGTGCAGGCTGAGCGCGACCAGGCCCTCATCAAGCGGCACATACTCACCCTGGCTACGCAGCGATGGCAGGTGATGCTGGATGATGTCGCTCACCAGACGGCGGCGGTCATCGTCCAGCGGGGGCTGACCCAACGCATGCCCGAACGTTTCGGCCGACCACTGCGATCCCCATGCTCCCCAACCACCGGCTTCTTCGCCTTCTTTTTTACTACCGCTGTTGAGCTTGGAGAAGAATGCCTCGTCTCCGATCGACTTGCGCAAATCTTTGGCATTACTCAGGATTTCCTGCGACCGGTAAAACGCCGGCAGCGGCGCCTCTGGACGCTTCCGTCGGATGAACTCGGCATATCCGCCTAAAATACCTTCCTCCATCGATTCACGATTGAGCATGTGCAACGGCACCAGCAGAAATTTTTTGTCAGCTGCCCAGGCATGGCTCTGCACCACCGGCTGCAGGCGCGGCAGGTACTTTACTGCCGGATGGTGTTCCAGCAGCAGATTGAGTATCGCCATGAAGTGGGACTTGCCGGTGCCGAACGACCCGTGCAGGTAGGCAGCCTTGCTCTTGCCACCCGGCGAGGCAAACACCGACTTGAGGAACGTCAGTGCATTGCCAAAGGCATCGGCTAGCTGCGGGGTCACCACATAGCTCTGCGCGGTCTGCTCAGGATGCAGGACGCCATCCACCAGGTTGAGGACGAAGTCGCCTTTATTTACCTGCTCGGGGATGCTGATGAGGTCTTTGATCAGGGGCATGAAGGAATTCCCATGGGGGCGGTGGCCACATGCATCTCGTTGTCGCACGTGTCATGGCGCATGAGGGGGGAGACTGACAGAGGGGCGTGTGGCTTGGGTCGAGAATCGGGAGAGAATCGGGAATAGCGGATAAGTCCCGATTTCCCAGATACTATGCAAGTATATGATGTTATTGTGCTTATGTCTATCCTATGCAAATTATCCCAAATCGGCTTCCCGATATCCGATGGAGTCCTCATGCCGAAACCTCGGGTCCAGCGGTATAAATCGCCCCACGATTCTTGCCGGTGCGGATGAGTTTCCCCTTCTCGATCATGCTGGACAGCAGGTATCCAGCTTGGTCACCGGTGATCTGAAGGAGCGTCATCACCTCACCCCTGGTTACCTTCCCATGGGCTACCACTGATTCCATGACCAACCCCTCCCAGCGCAGGCGGTCGATGCCATGGGTGCGGACATAACCCTCAGGACTCGACAGACGGCGATAGATCGACGCGCTGAGATGGTAAACACGAGGGCGTTCGCCGGTCGCCTCAACCAAGCCCTGCTCGATCATCCGCTCCAAAAGGACCTTGGCGGCCACCGGGCTCTGCTGCATCAAGGCAGCAGCTTCGCTGGCTTCGAGCCTCCGATCACTCATCAGGGCATTCAGCACCAGGAGTTCGTCGAGCCCCAGCTCCTTCCCAGCCTGAACCCGCTCGTGTACGAATGCCGCAAAGCCAGGTGACGCTGGGTTGGCCGGGATGACCACGCGTACCCCCGTGTCGTCGCTACGGCTGTAATCTGGGAGACCACGGCCGTACCGCAGTAGTCCCAAAAAGATGCGGTCGATACCCCGCCCGGTCTGCTCGACCAGACCCAGCCGCTTACACGCTTCGACTAACCGAGGGTTGCGCGGAGTCGGTTCGTGGACCAGCAAATTAGCCAAGGTGATGCCGTCAGGGAACCCGCCTGGGCTGGTGATCAGGAGATGGTCGGAATGGAACTGAATGTAGATGGGATTCATCCGCGAGTAATCCCGATGCAGGAGGGCATTGAGGACAGCCTCACGTACCCCATCCGCGTCATATCGGGGGATGGCCAAACGAAGGAATCCGTAAGCAACTTCCTGCTCATCATTGCGCGCCTTCAGGCGCCCCTCGATCTCGCCGATCAGTCGGACGAGGGGCAGCCGGAAGCCATCATTCATAGACACGGCACCTCCTGCGCCGAGTGCCTGGATATGGCATGCGTGCGTCGGAACCCAGCGTTCAAGGGCTTCCTGGCGGCCAAAAAGCAACAGGCCGGCAATCGTTGGCACCAGAACGTCTCCACGGCTTTCAACCACGCGCATGGCTTTGGCCATCTCACGATCTGCCAGCTCAAGCAGCACTCTGTCTGAACCAGGTCGATTCATCAGACGTCGGGCGACTTCGAACGCCAACGGATCAAGATCGTCCCAGTTGGAATCGGGCATGACATGGGCCGAGAAATCCAGCAGTCCCAAATCCGTGCGGCGCGAGCGTTGCTCCGAAGGCAGGAACGGAACCGTCGAGGGCTTGCCGTCAACCTCTATGACTCGACGAAGGGCTCTGCCTGAGGCGGTGGCACATGTCTCGTGGCAGGGCAGGACAGTTATCGCGACCACCGAATGGCCAGCAGCAACAATCACCTGGACGGTGACCACTTGCGAAGGCCGAGTGTTATTGCGAATGGCGGCGACCAACTTCTCAGGCTCGGTTCGCTCGCCGTGACGTGAAGCACAGCCCGTGATTCGGCCATCGTCTTCCACACCCAGCAACAGGAGGCCGCCCTTGCTATTGGCCATCGCAATGACTTCTTCATAGATGACCGCATCGCTGATGCGATTGCGATCTGATTTGAACTCGCGGTCGAGGGCTTCGCCACGAGCAATCACGGCCAGAAGGGTTGGTTCATCCATTGAGGTCATCGATCACCTCGAGGACAATCCTCACGGGGGAAAACCGTCATGTCCGCGAGAATAGCACTTCCATCAAAGGCCAACATCAGTTCCCGAACGTTCGGCAAAATACTCACTTGGGACTGATCCAACCAGATCCACGACATTGCGACCGCCAGATCGTCGGTTGGTTGATTGGTCACCGTTAACCAGGGAACCTGGGGCAATGACTCTGGCTGAAGCGGATAGAGAGCATGCGGATTGAGTATTCCGCACATATGGGCAGCAGTGCCACCGGCATTCATCAGCAGAATCCCCGAGATAGAGTGTCGGGCAGCCTCAATTCCCTCAGTCCCTGGACGGAAGAGCGTTGAACCAGCAAGGGTCGTGACCGGGATAGCAGCCTCGATTCCAGCACCCATCGGCACCGAGATCTTCTCGGTTTCGGCAACCAAGTCCTCGGCTAGAGATGCATGCAAGTAGGGAAACGTCGCATCATGGATGGCGATCACCAGTATCCGTGGGCCTGGGAACCCGGTATTGCCAATCTGCTTGGTTTTCCCGGCAACAGTGGCCAGCACACGTGGTGCAATTGATCCGTATCCCTGAAACGAGGTGAATCGGGCGAGATCGAGACCGCTCGCAGCGTTCAACGCGTTCTCAGTGAGGCACGTACATTCAATCAAGATCTGCTGGCCCTCTCGATGGAAGACGAAGTCAGGACCACCGTGACTGGGGTCTTCATACCGAGAGGCTGCCCAGCCCAGCTGGCGGAAAAACTGCCACGTAATCGCCTCAGTCCACGCTGCGGGCGCATCATTGCGGAAGATCCTGCGGAAATGCTCGGCATATGCCACGCCAAGGGCATCTAGCGCCTGTTCATAGGCACGTATGACCGCCGGACGATCTATCGGCTGAGCAGGATGCCGTTCCACCAGCGCCTGAAATTTTTCCAGGATACGTTCCATCTCCTCAATCGAAGCGTGCGAACGCGGTACAGCGCTCATGACTGCGCCTTTCTGGACCGCCCGCGCTTTTTCGGAGCGTCACTGCTATTGATCGCCGTTGCGGTGATCGCCTTCCTTGTCGCAGTTGCACGCGCCGTTGGCTTCCACGCACGTAAGTCCGTCAATGTCACCCCGAGGGAATGGCATTCGCTATCAAGGAACTCGGCGTAGCTGTCGCCTAGGCGGACGCCGTGGGTCGAATCAAGGTCGTTGTGCCACTGCTTCAGCCATGGAATGAGCTGGTCGAGGCTGACCAGCAGCGGGATGGCCTGCTCGGTGTTCCAGGTGGGCTGGTCCATGGCCCATTGGTAGTGGGCGATGAGGGCCTGTGTGTGTTCGAGGTGATTGTAGCCGGCCCAAAGCACCAGCAGGCCAGCGTCCCCGTCGGCCTGGCATCCGGGATAGCTGATGAAGCGCTCCTTGGGCACGTCCAGCTTGCCGCGGTGGCTCCAATAGCTGGCCTTCTGGAAGTCCTTTGCGGCATACCGGGGCGGGACGGGGATCTCAATGGTTTCACCGGCGTCTTCGCGACGTTGCAGATCCCAGGTGGTTTCCCAGTCGGCGCGTTTGATCAGGCCCTCGTCGGTGTAGCGCTGGATCGGCAGCGCGGGGACGGCTTCGTCAGTGACCAGTTCGCGGATCAGTTCGTGCTGATCGAAGTGATCGTTGCCGCGATAGAGGGCGGCGACCTGGGTGAAGGTGGCGTCGCGAAAGGCGAGGTCGGCCAGAGTCGTGGTGCTGATCAGCGCAGGTGCTGCCTGCGCTGGCGGCGGCCACAAGCGGCGGTCTTCGAGCTGGTCGCAGAGCCAGTCGCGCAGGCCACGGCTTACCACGTCGGCCCACGGGTCGGATTGCCAGCGGCGCTTGTGCTCGGGCTTCTCCAGCAAGCCGATGTGTGGGTGGCTGGCGATGAGGTCGAGGCGGCGTTGGATGACCTGCTGGTAGGCAGCGGGCCAGTGTGCAGGAATGTCGGTGATGGGCGTCGAGCGGTGGTGCTCGAACCAACCGGTTTCGGATTCATCATCAGCGATTTTTCGAGCGAGGTCGATCTCGAATGCGCGCTCGCCCAGGGTTAGGGGCACAGTGCCGGTTGCATACAACGGGCACTCGGCCTCAGTGAGGATGCCGTAGGCGTAGTAGATCAGCCAATCGAGTTCTTCTTGAAGGAAGACCATCTCAGACCGGATAACGATGACGCGGGCGGCAGTCTGGTCGAGCAGGCGGCGGGTTGGTGCTTGAGTGGCGAATAGACGAGAAGGTTGAAGGGCTGCGAGTTCCCGGCCAAAAGCGTCGATTCGTTTCGTCAACGCAATGCGCTCGACTCGGAGCGCTTCAGATATCGGAGTACGCTCAATGTTGGTCGAGTTGAAGGCGAAGTAGTTGAGGTAGGCATCCTCATACGTCTTCCCACCACCGGGTCCGCCTTTGCAGGTGCACACCTGACGCAACCAAAACGCCGCCGTGCTGCTGTTCAAACACGCTAGTAATGCGAGGTGATCATTCTCAGTCGCCTCCGCGGGTAGTTTGATGACCGGGGCAGTCTGCTTAAAGACCACACCGCCCCGGCAGAGAACAAAGTGATTGTGGGTTGCAACTTCACCGAAGGTGATGGTAAGTGGAGTCTTGAGTTTATGGGCAGTTAGTCTGCCATATTCATACCACGTCATCCCCGCTTCGATTTTGGTGGTTCCGCCAAATAAAATGTTGCTGCCAATAACAATTCTATACGGCTCAAGGTAATGGAGCGCGGGGATCTTTCGGTCATCCTTTATGGGAGTTAGATCGTCCTTGTAAGGGAAAATGGCGGGATCGCAGCATTCGAGACTCCAATCACGAACACCATCGCCCACAATCATTTCGCGTGAGTGGGCAATACGAAGCCTTTTCGTCAGATGCCACGGTACGACATAGACATCGTCTTCCAGCGTAAACGAAGTGATACCAACAGAATCTGCATGATTTTTCATTGTCTTGAAATCACCTTCTACAACCGCCTTCAACTCACTTGCACCGCCCCCACCCAATGACCATGGATGCCGGCCAAAAACCGATCGATCCACATCCGCTACTGACAGCCAGGGTGTCTCCGCCCCAGGCGTGCCGATGTTCTCGACCATCGCCCTCCACACCTTGCCATTGGCGGCATCGTCAGGCCGCCCCGGTTCACCTCGAATCCCCTGCACCGCCCGCACGGGGCGTTGGGCCGATGGTCGCTGATTGCGCCCAAACAGGATCAACGTCGGCGTACCGTGACCGGGGATGTAGCAGCCACTGGTGTCGATGACATGAGTTAGATCCAAGCTCGGCAGTACCTGCTCGATCAGCGCCTTGCCGAACTCGCGCTTGGTGAAGTTGTTGCTGTTGATCAGGCCAACAAAGCCAGCCGGGCGGGTAGCCTTGGTTGTCGGATCGGTGATATTAGACGTCAGGGTGAAGAACCGCTCCGTGAACGGCACCGACAACGTCCACTTCTTGAAGCACGACTGGTAACGCGGCTTGATGCGCTCGCGCTCGGCCGCATCCTTCACCGCAATGTAGGGCGGATTCCCGACAACGACGTGATACTGCTGCGTCAACACCCGCTTGGCGTTCTGGTATTCGCCCGGCGTCAGATAGTCGGGGTGATCCTGGCCCTCTTCCGCCAGAAAATTGCCCTGAAAACCTCCCATCATACCCAGGGTCAGCGTGTTCCCCACAGCCAATGTGAATCCAAAATCTGGGCAGTCCTTCATCCTTGTGAAGCCACAGGCCGCCAAGCCCGAGATCATCAAGCGAAAGCGGCTGATGGCGACGGCAAAGGGATTGAGGTCGATGCCGTAGATGCTGCTCATCGAGCGACGTACGGCATCTTTCACCGGCACGCCAGGACCAAGCTGCTGCTCCCAGGCATGCCACAGGCGATGGAACATGCCGAGCAGAAAGTGACCCGAGCCACAGGTCGGGTCGATACAACGCAGCCCGTCCAAGCCGAAAGTCTGAATGGCCGGAGTCAGGGTGTAGTCGAGGATGAACTCCTCGACGAAATCCGGCGTTTGCAGCAGGGCGTAGCGCTTGCGCGCATCAGCAGACAGATCCTGGTACAGGTCGCCCAGCCAACGGGTATCTGACAAATTATCTGTGGTCAGCGTGCGGATCACCGCTCCGCTGCGATCTACCTCACGCCAGAAGGAGAGGATGCGCTTCGCGCCGTCGGCCGAAACGCTAAGTCTAAACAGCGGATTGCGGTCCTCGGCAAATAGATCTCGGCACGCCTGCAGCCGCCCGACCTCACGCATGACGTGCAACAGGTACTGCACATCGGAATGATCGGGATGCTCGGTGATGTACGCCTCTCGGGCCAGTGTCGCCGCTTTTAAACGCGACCGGTTCTGATCTGCATCATCGGGGCCACTAATCCAGGCGTCTTCTATCAGCCTGTTGTCTTCCAAAAAGCGCACGAACACCGTTGCTAACACCCACGCAACCGCTGCCTGTGTCACCTGTTCGGACAACCACACGCCTATGGTTATGCCTGTCGTGCCAGCCTTCCGTGCCGCCGCATATTGCGAAGCCAACTCCGCGTTACCGTCAGCTTGGGAACGAATGTCCTTCTCCAGCTCTTTGAGCAGGCGTTGACAGTCTTTGAGCAGGTCGGCGGTGGGGTACATCAGCAGTACTCGATACGATTGGTGACTTGTGAGGGCATCGGAATGTCCCTGATGTCGGGTTCAAATCGACTGGAGTCCTTCACGCTGCACCCGCCTTGGGCAGACGCTGAGAGATCCACCGACGATCCAGACCCATGGTCTGGTGGGATCCGATGATCGGGACGGCCACGCCATCGATTGACGGGTGGGTCATGAAACTAGCGACTGGCGCCACCACCCAGACCCCCGGTGGTCCGGAGAGCGTGCCAGCGCAGTCGCGCAGCGTGTCGAGAACAGTGATCTGATCGTAGCGCGCGAGCAGACCGAGGTTGGTGAGTAACAGTGGCGCGGTCGATGCGACCAGGCGCTGCATTATGGGCTTAAGGGCTTCCTTGACCAGGCGACGCAGATTTTCAGCGTCGGTGGTGCAAGGTTTTGCCGCATCCGCCACGATTACGGTGGTCCAATCAATCTTCATACGGGCAGATATTTCCTTCATGCAAGCGATGAGATCGCTCTCGATGTCCACCCGTTGAAGTTCAGGGTACGCGGTGGTCAGCGCCTGGATGGCGAGCATGCCCCAGTCATGTTCACATTGGATTACCAAATACCCGCGGTTAACCCGGTTGGCTGCCAGTCGCTCTTCGCATGCGTCGATGATATCTTGGTCTTCGCTGCGGACTCGGCGACTGCTGTGCCCGCGGCTGGAGGACGACAACAGGCTGAGGCCGCTGGCGGTGGGGAACTCATCTGAGCGCCGGCGAACGTAGGCACCTTTTAGGTGCAGCTCACGATCATATTCGGCTTCGGGATTCCAGATTAAGCCCAGTTCGGCTTTATCGACCAACTGGTCGAGGAGAGGCCGATCGGCGAGCAGCTCTGCCGCGGGGTAGCGATCGTGCACGCGCTGATGCAGTTCGCGAACCGGAATCTGCTCAAGACCAGCAAGTGCTCCACTGGCCAGTTTGAGCGCTTCCAGGGCGGGCATATTGCGCGGGTAAAGCTCCATTCGATTGGGGCTGAGGCAGGCACGACCACTGGCCGTCGCAGCGAGGGTCAACAGCCTCCGATCATCGAGCTGCACGTCTGGAGGTGGAACGACCGAACGCAGACGTTCGATCGCCTTAGCTGGGCTGGCAGGTGGGAGGACATCGACGAGCGATTCAGCAATCGCTCCCAATCGATCGGCGTAACGGATGGCCGCGTGGGCATGGTCCGCCATGGCCTCAGATGCATCATCGTCGCCAGCGGGCACGGCTGCTATCACGACGGTGTTGGTGCAACGCTCATAAAGAAACCGGGGTTTGAGGCAGTCGCCCTCGACATCCAGGGCCGCCTTTAGCGCCGCCAATGCTTTGCGACGCCGGGTGGCGATGTCCCCATCACGACATCCGCGCTGAGCCAACAGCGCATCGGCCAATTCGGTGGCCGTCATGATCCGGGACTGCATGCCTAGGATGTCGGCTACTGAATCGCGCAGCGCAGTGACAGTTCCGGATTTGGTCTTCCAACGACCGCAGATTTTTCCGTAGGCTATATTGACCGCAGGACCGGAAACTTGGAAGTGTCGTGCCACGGCCGCTTGTGACGGCCATGGGGATTCCGGATCGGGCGTCACCGGACCCAGGCCGAGCAATGACGATTTATACGACTGGGCGCGGCTCTCGTCAGATTTACTTTCGAGCAGTTTCTCGATGCAGTGATCGATGGAGGATTCTCCCAATAGCCCGTCGACATCCGAGAGCTGCGTCACACCACCAGCAGGCAGGCCAGGAAGATCCTGTTCCTGAATGCCAGGGAAGCGGTCGGCCCACTTCAATTTCGAGTCGCGGATTTCGATCTTAGTCTGGTGCGTAATACCCTTGGTGCCACGCAGATCGCCGAGACGCAGTTCAAGCAATTTGCGCACCGATGTGACATTGAGGCGATCAAGCACGTTCGCAGAAGATGGCGACAGTCCAATCGCACTGATCGGGCTGTCGATGATGATGTCCTCTTCGCGCAAGACGGTGCCGTGACCGGTGCTGGACGACTTAGCAGCATCTTCAAACACCTTGGTCCAAGCGCGCAGCATGTCGCGGGCATTGTCGAAACGTGCGTCCGGATTGCGATGCAGAGCTTTGCGGAAGAACCCATCGAGAGATTCGCGGATGTTAGCCGGGAATCGGTCGGTGGCGAGAGTGAGCGTTGCCTCCTTAACTAAGCGTGGATCGGTTAGCCCGTCACCCCAGGCAGGCAACCGAGCTGTGGCCATCTCGTACAGCGATAGGGCCGCGGCGTAGCGCTCGGCGTGGGTGTCGTAGCGCGGGACTTTGCGCTCAGGCAGAAACGGGTCGAGGTATTGCCTGGTGCCGACCGCCAACTTGGTCAGGGCGGTGTTCACCAAGGAGAAATCGAATAGGACCAAGGTTTGCTTTCGGCTCCCCTTGGCCTCGCCGATGCCCATGTTGTCGGGCTTGAGATCACGGTGGAAGACGCCTTCGCTTTCCAGGTAGTCGACACCATGCAGTAGATCTTCGCCCAGACGCCAGAGCATGTCGTAATGAAGCGGACCATCCGAGCGCAGACGGGCAGCGAGGCATTCGCCGGCGTCCTCCATCAGGATCACATTGCGATCTTGGATGGTGTAGAGACAATGGACGCGAATGATGCGGCTGTCGTGCAGCTTGCTAAGCGCCTCGAATTCGCTTTGCAACGTTGGATCGTGTTCAGCGCTTCGTGAGACTTTGAGCACGCCGCTCTTCCCGTTCGCATCCTTGACGCGGTAGGCGACGGCCGAGGCACCAGAGCCCAGACGACGCTCAACTGTAAAGATCAGGCGCGATTCGTCGTCTTGCAACTGTTCACCGGGTAGGGCCGCCAGAATGTCCTGTGCTGGCCGTTCAGGGCGGTCGCCGATGATCCCGGCAAGTACTTCGTCCAAATCATCAGCGAAATTGTCGATGTTAGAGCGATGACGTAGATCGGCCCGAGTCGCATTTTCGATAAGCTGATCGAGCTTGTCGGGGAAACCATTAACAGCGCCCGCGAGTTTGAGAGCGCCATGCGAAGCTAGCTGGCGGTCAAGTTCGAGGTGCGTGGCGGCGGGGGCTTTTCCGGTGAAGAGCAGCCACGCCAGGCAGCCGAGTGAAAAAACATCTGCTCGTCCGTCGGCGAGTTCGGGTGTCTTCAGCGCTTCGGGGGCGCAATAAGCGGCCGCTCGGCTATCGAGCAGTTCTTCGACGTGGACGGTGCCGGTGGTCTTGTGATCGCCGGCAACAGCCAGAGCGGTCTGCCAGTCGGCGATAGCGATCTCTGGCACTCGGTTGGGCGCATCGGGATCAGGTATGACCAGCACGGAGTGTGGCGACAGGGCTCGGTGGACTAGGTGATGTGCGTGCGCCTGGCGCACCCCGTTGACTAGCTTTTCAACTAGCTCAAATGCATCTTCCGTTTTCAGCTTCTGTTCGCGAGTGGCCAGCCAATGGTCGAGTGGAATGGCATCTGGGTCGTAATCAAAGGTCAACGCTGGTCCGCGATCGGTGTTGATGAATTCGCGGAAGGCCAGGATCGCTGGGTCATGGATGGCCTGGAGTATCGACGCCTCCCGCTCAGCGGCCCGCTGAATGCGGTTACGTTCCTCGGGCGTGGCCTGGTCACGAACAAGGTACCAGCGAATTCGCCGCTTGGAGTTTTTCAGACTCTGATGTGTACCGATCCAATCCTGATAGCCGATTCCTTCGCTGATCAGAGTGGTCAGGTTGTAGTCACCGACGCGTGTGCGTGCCGTTACCGAACGGGTCGCTTCTTTGACCGCACGGTGGACCACCATCATCTGTCGTTTGGAGAGCGGCTGGATGGTACGCGGGTCGGTACCGAGTACCTGACCTGTAGCGAGGGCTTTGACCACTCCACTGACGCGCCCTTTGGTGACGGCAGCTTTCAGATCCGGCAGCGCAATGTGAGCGATGTCCGCCCCGCCGAGACCGAACTCCAAGCCCGTTCCCGAAAGGAAGACGAGTGGGGCGACCCACGGAATCTCTTCGCGATGCCCGCCGGCGGCGGCTTGTAGGACTCCCTTCAACGCCTTGGCTTTGCGATTGGCGAGGAAAACTGGGTTCTCGATGGTCGATCGACGGCCTTCATGGTCGAATACCCAAAGGCCATCTTCAGCCTTCAATTTGCCGATCTGGCTCTTGATCTCGACCACCCAAAGACCGGTGGGTGAGAGCACCAAGGCGTCAATCTCGTAAATTGCACCACTGCTAGCCATGAACTCGCAATTCGTCCAGACGTGCCAGGGTTCTTGGTTTGGCAAATTGTCCCGCAGCCATTGCAGGGCTTCCCTCTCCCATCGGTACTGGCTGGGCGTTATTTCGGTCCATCGATCTCCGGAGAGGCTNNCTCGTCCTTGTCTCCAGCCGCCTGTCCACTGCGAATCCAGGTGTCGATCTCGGTCAATTTGAAGCGCAGCGATCGGCCAACCCGGTGCACGGGCATGCCCCGTTCAGACATCCAACGGGTAAGCGTATTCACTGAAATCCGCAGGTGTTTGCAGATTTCATCGCTCGTTACCCAGGGTTCAGGGGGTTTGGCCATGACTACTCCATTCGCCAAGCTACCATGAGACATGGTGTGACTTGGTGAGACTTGGGTAGTATATGGGAGGGAAAAAAGTGGAAAGGGCCTAGTTAGGGCGTGCCCGTAGGTATGCAGTCGCTAAATTCGTCCAAATCGCGGCTCAGATGTTTCGTCCCCTAACACCGTTCGAGGAGTGGGGCCGCAACCTTAAGGATTTTGCTCCCCGGCGGGTATTGGTCGGCCTCGAATACCAGTGCCTCCCTCTTCGCCGGTGTCATGGGATACATGCAGCAGCGGCACGGCGCATGCCTGGGATCCTTATATGGGTCCGACCTAGTCGGCATTTATCGGACAGCAGGTCCAGTGCCTTTTGATCGATGCGGCCAATCTGCTGATTCCCGCGGTCTACGTCGGGGGATATTTCCAGGCGGTCCTAAGGAACACGATCACACGCGGTTCGCTGGCCAAGTTTGGGGATCGAACGGCGCCGGCGACACATCTCGCCTATTAGCCGGCGGCGGTTATGTATATATATAGCGGAGGCCCGCCATGAGCTGGAATCACGCCGATTACATCGCAGCTTGTGGCGCTGTCCTGCAAGCAGCAGCAACCATCGGATGGTCATATAGCCTTGGCCGAATCTCGGCGCAGGAGATGCACGATAGGCAAGAAACCATCCGCATTCACGCGCTGCGCAGAGCTATTGGCGACAAGGTCTATGACTTCGCCTATAAATTCCTTGAGCTGCACGCCGTGATTCCTGGTATAGCGAGCGATTCGCCAGTAAAAATTGCGATGGAACGACTTTCAAGGGCAATTGTAAATCGAGCGATCGAAACCAAATTCGATATTCAGGTCCTTTATTCAGATAGCCACTTCAACCGTACTTTCACCTTTGTCGAATGGATGTCGCTCCGTAGGTCGGAGCTTGGGGGCAATATCACTCATCTCCGGCAGACCAGAGTCGAGGGCTGGGAGTTCATTATCCCGAATCAAAGTCCGGTATCGCCGAGGAGCAGGGGATACCAATTGAACGCGCCGCCATTCTGGCACGTGAATCAAGGTCTGACACGGAACACCGATTATGATCCACGGACCTGGTTATCTCATCCTGATAATTCACCTCGCGCTTGAATTTTGTGAAACTAAATGCGGTTATAATTTTCTGATTTTTCCGTATGTAATATACCGCTTTCTTTTATCGCTAACGCCTCGGTGTACCCTCCTCAGGCAGTGCCTTCATAAGATCGTTTATGATGTGATCTTTATGAACTCTGGAAACGGGAGATTGGGACGAATCCGGAATTCCTTTGAGATACTCCAGTGAATTCCGAATCCATTCCATTTCTTCTTCTGGCAGGCGGCCTGTATGGGTTACATGGGCCAATCGTGACCGCAACATGGCGCTCGCATCGCTCCGCTCGTTATTGGGAAGTTGAAAAAATCCACTCCAAAATTCATTCGGTTTGGTATAAGCGAATACCGCTGTGCGATACCGTCGCGCATTCATATCGCACGCCCACGTAATGAAGGGAATGATCCCTTGAGCGATCCACTGATTGGCCTCTGCCAAGCCGTCCGCGGTATCCTGCTCTCGTATTCGATTAGTGATCGCGCTCACCATTTGGCGATCGTCCTCATCCCATACTGGTCCTGGGCTACTCAGCCACTGATCCACCTTCTCCCTATCATAGAGAAACGCGGTATTTCGAGCGGCCTCATTGATCATTTCGATTATTTCGCTTACCGTTTTTCCTATCAGATCCCGTCGCGCATGGTAGATGAGATTTCGCCCCAGTGTACGGAATGACTCGGGATCGCGAATATGACCAAGCGTGAGATGTTCGAAGCACCGAGCGACAGTGGCCCGATATCCCTCATCAGTTAAGCGGAGGAAGTTGTCCGTAGTGAGCGACTCAATATCCTTGATTTCTGGAGATCTATCGGCGCCGATCCAATGTCGGCACATCTTTAATATCCCGTCGCGATCCAAACGACCCGCATCGATGAGTTGAGCAATAAAGCGGAACTGATCGTCGGTGAAGGTGACTTTGTCGTCGAGGTATGTTTCGATGAGCTTTTTGCTTTGTTCCTTTTTGGCTTGCTTCTCGGGATCGTTGGCGTCCGCCCAGAATAACATCCGATGGGCAATGAGCTCGAGAACCTCAGCGCATGTGATTTTCCCCATTCGAGTCATAAGGGTTCCCGCGAAAATTCTGCGCAGAACCTGCATGCGTCCTTCGGAAAATTTTGCGAGGTCTTTTTCGGGCAATTCCTGGACCAGGACTGCATCGATTGTCGCAAAGTGGCGGAATGCCATTTTGATAGATCGCAAGTTGATCGCCTCCATTTTATCGAATATTCCCCGAATTTCAGTCATCCGCTGCAGAAGGAATGCCTTGGTTTTACGGATCCTGACGGTTTCGATTTCATGAGCGATGAATGACCGTACATCGGAACGTATCTCGAAGCGCCACCCAAAGACTTTTTCCAAGAGAATCGACAGATTCTCCATGCGTTTCTCTGCTTCCACGATGTTGGCGATCACGATCACATGCAATTGCATATGCTCACTGAGGTGATTGATGACACCCAATATCTCGTGTTCTGTCACATGATCCTGCAACCGCTCGAAATCGTCTAGCACGATGACTGGTCTTCGCGATCGGATATAGGCTTCGGCACCATAGAGGGAGAAGTTGTCCATGAGAACCGATGCTGCATCGGCCGTCCAATGATCGATGCGATCCAAGGCAGGTCGAACAGTCGGACGAAGCGCAACCAGCCACCGCTTGGGATTCCACCATGACAACGGATTCACATGCGCTGCGAATACTTGCTGGGCGACATCCATCATGATGCTCTCAGACGATTTTTTCCCATTTAAACTAACATAAACGACATGCCTATCCTTCATGACGTCCAGGAGCCGGATCGCGGGAATAAGTACTCGGTTTATATACCACGTTTTGCCGCATCCCCATTCACCAAACAACAGCATCCCGAGGCCAGGAGGAACATTGGCAATATAGTCTAGTGTCCTGACACATAAAAAC
>PLEW01000095.1:0-22138 GCA_003136555.1 Planctomycetota bacterium
CGGGTCTCCCACCACCAGCTCCATCGGCGCCAGCGCACCTCGGCGCCCGTCCAGCGGCCCGCCGCCGCGCCAGGCTCCTTCGCCCGCTCGGGTGCGATGATGATGTCCGGGGTGCTGCCCTTCTGGGCGCGCAGCCACCCCACCTTGGGGTACCGGGCTATGGGCAGGAAGCGTCCGTCGACATAGCACTCCAGCACCCGCTTGTCGACTGTCGCTGTGAGCACCTTGGGATTCTTGGCCCACGGCTTGAACGCGCCGAGGATGACGCTGGTGGTCAGCAGCGGCGGCGGTGCGCTTGCAGGTCCACCGGCCTTGACCGTCACCCCACCGCGGAACTCCACGCCGTCGGGCTCGCGGTAGGTGCCGCCGCGGGCAATCCAGATGGTATCGCCGCTGCCTGCCCGCGCGGCGGCCTGGCCGACGCTGGTGAAGGGGTGGTCCTGCGAGCCGGTTCCACCCGCCTCTCCAGTCGTCGAGGGGGCGACCACAAACTCGGCAGCAGGCAGCGGAGCGAGGGCGATGAGGAGCATCAGCGTGAGGGGGAAGCGAGGCACTCGGTATCCTTAGGCACGGGGCGGGAGCGAGACGTCGCTCGTCGGCGATGGGCAAACTAATCTGAAACGTTTCAAAGTCATCCTCGTATCAGTTCCGGATCCCCGCTCGGCAGCTCGGCGGGTGCGGGGCAGCGTGTTGCTGCCCATCAGCCCGTGCAGGCCATCGACCTGACGGTTGACCGGCGGCGGGTCATCTGGCACAAGGAGTCGACATGGACGCTCACTGCACCCACACCGCTGACCGCATCGCCCGCAGGGCGCTGACTGGTCTCGCGCTGCTCCTCATCGGGGCCGCGGCGGCGACCCTCAGCGCGGATGAGGATGGGGTCACCTATGATGGGACGCAGACCTGGGCCTTCGCGTATCCCAATGACGCCCTGCGTGCCGGCGCGGCACTCGATCTGCGCTATCTCAACGAGCCCATCGCAGGCCAGAGCGGGTTCGTCACTGCCACTGCGGACGGCTCCTTCCTCGATGGCGCGGGCAAGCCCCTGCGCTTCTGGTGCATCAATGCCAAGTTCAACGACATCTCCGAAGCCGATCTCCAGCGCGAGGCGCGCTTCCTCGCCAAGATCGGCGTCAATCTGGCGCGCTTCCATGCCGACATCGCGCCCAAGGGCAAGGACAGCGCGATAGAGGATGCCGATAAGAAGGAGATCGATGCGATCTGGAAGGCGGAATCGATCTTCAAGAAGGAGGGCATCTACGTCGCCATCTCGCCCTACTGGAGGTCATCCGGGGGGAAGAACTGGGGCATCGAGGGCTATAACGGCGATGCCGAGCTGTGGGGAGTGCAGTTCTTCAATCCCACCCTGCAGGCCGCCTACAAGACCTGGGTGACCAAGCTCTACGATCCGAAGAACCCCTACACCGGCATCCGGCTGGCTGACGACCCGGCAGTGGCGGTCATCCTCAGCCAGAATGAGGATGGCCTGTTCTTCTGGACCTTCCAGGGCATCAAGGGACCGCAGAAGGAGCTCTTGGGCAAGCAGTTCGGCAGCTGGCTGACGACCACCTACGGCAGCCTGGACAAGGCCAAGGAGGCGTGGGGTGGCCAGGCGAATCCCGGCGATGATTTCGCCAATGGCAAGGTCGGCATCCTCAGCACCTGGGAGCTCAACAATCAGCCGGTCGGCAAGAAGGGCAGGGGCGCCGACCAGCTCGCATTCATGGCCAAGGTCCAGCGCGACCACTACCAGGACATCCATGACCACTATCGCAAGATCGGCTGCAAGCAGCTGATCAACGGCGCCAACTGGGTGACCAGCGATTCGGTCCGGCTCAATGACCTGGAGCGCTGGACCAACACCCCGGATGAGGTCATGGCGGTCAACCGCTACTTCACCGGCAAGCACGACGGTGACAACAATGGCTGGCGCATCGATCCCGGGCACGTCATCGCCGATGAGACGGCGCTGAAGAATGTACGGGCGATGCCAACCAACATCAAGCAGGTGCAGGGCAAGCCGTTCATGATCACCGAATCGACCTGGGTGCAGCCCAACCAGTACCAGAGCGAGGGTCCGTTCCTGATGGCGGCATACCAATCCCTGACCGGGGTCGACTGCTTCTTCTGGTTCGCGCAGACCTCGCCGGAGTATGACGAGAAGTTCTCGATGCCGTGGCTCAACATCCAGGGCCAGCATCCGATGTTCAAATGGAGCTGCTCGATCCCGGCGATAGAGGGCGCCTTCCCCGCCTCCGCCCTGGCCTTCCGCCTGGGATACATCAAGCAGGGCAAGCCGGTGGTGATCGAGCAGCGCACCCTTGAGAGCATGGAAGAGCGCGAATATCCGCTCATCGGTGAGGATGCCACCTTCGATCCGAACCGCCAGGAGGGTGGTGAGGCGCAGCGCAATGCCTCCAAGAGGCAGGATGTCGCCAAGGGCGTCGATCCCCTCGCCTTCCTCGTCGGTCCGGTCGAGGTGGTCTATGGCGGGGATCCCGCCAAGACCAAGGTGGAGGATCTCAAGCCCTTCATCCATGCCGACAAGAAGACCATCGCCAGCAATACGGGTGAGATCCTGATGGATTACGGGGTCGGGGTCTGCACCATCAACGCGCCGAAGATCAAGGGTGCCTGCGGCTTCCTCAAGGACGCCGGCGGAACCGAGACCCTCGATGGGGTGACCATCACCTCCGGCAACCGCTATGCCACCATCATGGTCGTCGCCATGGATGACAAGCCCCNNAAGAAGGTGCTCGTCCAGGTGGGCACCATCTCGCGTCCGACCGGCTGGTCGGTCGAGCGAAAGGGCGACAAGGAGATCATCGCCAAGGTCGGGACGACACCCTGGCAGGTGGTCAAGACCGATGCGACGATCCAGATCAGGACCTCGGTTTTGACTAAGGCGACCCTGCTCGATGTCGCGGGATTCCCCGCCCATGAGGTGCCCTGCACCAGCGCCGGAGGGGTGCTCACGGTGAAGCTCCCGGACAATGCCATGTATGTCATCGTGGAGTGACGCTCATGCGGGCCAGCCGGGCGGGCTGGGTGCTGCATCGCCACGCTCCGGGCGCAGCTGGCGCGCAGGCGACGATCGGCTGCTCAGCGCGGCCACCTCCATCAGCCCACCCCGCCGAGCCTCGGCCTCCGGAGATCCGCCCATGCGCAAGCTCTGCCTCGCCCTCCTGGCCATGGCATCGCTGCTGGTGGCGCCGCCCTGCCATGCCGGCGACGCCAGCACCGACAAGCTGGCGCTGTGGCCAGATGGCGCTCCGATCGGTGATGGCCGCAGCGAGACGAGCACCGCCCAGCTGACCATCCACCATCCCGGTACGCCCAACGGCGCCGCCATGGTGATCTGCCCAGGCGGGGGATACGGCGGTCTGGTGACCGGGCCCGAGGGGCATGGCATCGCCGATTGGCTCGGCAGCCACGGAATCACCGGAGCGGTGCTGGAGTACCGCCTGCCAGCGGGTCGCGCGATGGTGCCGCTGCTCGACGCCCAGCGGGCGATCCGCCTGATGCGCGCGCATGCCAGGACCTGGGGCATCGATCCCGGTCGCATCGGCATCATCGGCTTCTCGGCGGGTGGCCACCTGGCCTCGACTGCGGGCACCCATTTCGATGCCGGTGACGCGAATGCCGCCGACCCCATCGCCCGTTTCGGCTGCCGGCCGGACTTCATGATCCTGATCTATCCGGTGATCACCATGGGCGACAAGGGTCATGCCGGGAGCCGCACCAACCTGCTGGGACCCAACCCGACAGCGGAGATGATCAGAAAGTTCTCGAACGAGACCCAGATCGATGAGCACACCCCGCCGGCCTTCCTCGCCCATGCCAACGACGACAAGGTCGTCCCGCCCGACAACAGCCGTGATTTCCACGCCGCTCTGCTGGCGCATCACGTCTCGAGCGACTATCTTGAGCTGCCGAGCGGCGGGCACGGGCTGAACGGCTACAAGGGGCCGATGTGGACGGCATGGCAGGAACGCTCGCTCGCGTGGCTGGCCAGCCTGCACCTGATCCCGGAAGCGGCTGCCGGCCGCTGATGCCGCTGCTGGCGGCGGACCGCTAGGGGCCGTGGACGACATGCCGCCCAGCCACCATGTCGCCCGCCTATTCGGCGAGCAGCGGCTTGATCAGCGAGGTCCAGAGCTTGTAGCCGTCGGGATTCATATGGAGCCTGTCGGGTCCGAAGAGCTCCGGCCGCGGCTTGCCGTCGCTGAGCATCGGCGTGAAGACATCGACGATGGAGACATACGGATGCGTGCCGGCGAAGTCGTTTACCAGGCCGTTGGCCTTGACCATCGCCTCGAGCAGCGCTGCGCGTGACGGGCTCGGCTTGATGGTGATGAACCAGATATGGGTCTGCGGCAGCGCTGCATGCACGGTCTCGGCCAGATGTGAGAATGATGCGGCCACCGCCGCGGGCGTGCGCTTGGCGGCGAGGTCGTTGTCACCAGCATAGACGAACACCCTCTTGGGCTTGTAGGGGATGATGATGCGATCGGCGAAGTGGTCGCTATCGCTGAGCATCGATCCGCCGAATCCGCGTTTGATGATCGCTGCCGGAGCCAGGTCCTGGACGATGGATGCCCATTTCACGATGCTCGAGCTGCCGATGAAGACATTGCCGCCGGGAGCCGGGAACGACTTGGCATCCGCGGCCTCGAATGCGGCTATTGCAGATTCCCATTGATTGACCTTGCTGTCATCCCCGAAGGAGGGGGTGCACAGCGCCAGCAACGGCAGGAGGAGGAGCAGGCGGATGGAGGGCATGGCGGGGTCCCGGATGGAAGATCGCCGTGATGCACGGCTGCCGGCATTGTCAGGCGCTGGGAGAATGAGGGAAGGCGAAACGCTGCGGACGAGAGCTGCTGCTGAGCCGGCGGCGAAGCGCCCTGCGGCGACTGCCCAGGCGCTCCCGGACGGGTGCTCAGCGCCAGGCGCCAGTGTGAATCGTGCGGAGGGGGCGGGCGACGATCCTCCGCGCGCACGCTAGCCGCCCAGGGGATCGCGGGCATCCTCGGCGGATGAGCTGGCGTGGCTGGAGAGCGCGGCGACGAACGCCTCGACCGGCTGGGCGCCGGTTATCCGCGACCGGCCATCGATGAGGTAGAGCGGCACGCCGTCCATGCCGGAATGTCTGATGCCCTGCTCTGCGGCGGCCACCTCGGCCTGGCCCTCGACACCCGCGAAGAAGCTGCGCGACTCCTCGATGGCGATGCCATGCCGGGCCGCAAGCTGGATCAGCGCCTCGCGATCGCCGACGTCGAGGCCCTCGCTGAAGTACGCCGAGAACAGCGCTTCGACCACGCCATCCTGGACGCCGCGCCGGCCTGCGAGCCAGATCAGCCGGTGGGCCAGGGCGGTGTTCGGGGTGCGCGGCTGGGCAGCGAGCTCCATCGCCAGCCCGAGCTCGCGGGCGACCGCGGTCACGCGCGCATCGAGGGCCTTGGCATAACCGTCGCTGCCGAATTTCCGCCGCCGATAGTCCGCTCTCGCCATGCCTCCTGGCGGCATGGCGGGATTGAGCTGGAATGGCTGCCAGGCGATCTCGGCGCTGATCTCCGGCAGCGCGCGGAGCGCCAGCTCGAGGCGGCGTTTGCCGATCCAGCACCAGGGACAGATGACATCGGAGTAGATCGCTATGCGCATGGCCGGATGGACCTCAAAGCGGCAGGCCCGGGAGCCGACCTGCGGATGTGGACGCGCTGCCAGGAGTGCCGGAACGCCCTGGGATCACCAGCGCATATGCACGCCCTGGTGGAAGTACCCTCCATTGGGGCCGTCCGGACCGAGCAGGGCGAGGGCGACCGTGGTCTTGGCGCCATCGGCGACCGCCAACGGGGCCTGCTCGCCACCGAGATCGGTCTTCACCCAACCCGGATGGGCGGCGTTGACCTTGATCGCCGTGCCGGCGAGGGCCAAGGCCAGTTCGACGGTGTACATGTTCACCGCCGCCTTCGAGCTGTCGTAGGCGATCAGATGCGCATGGTGGATCGGCGAATTGCCATCGGCATGCTCGGCGATGGAGCCGAGGATGCTGCTCAGGTTGACGATGCGGCCTGCGGGTGAGCGCTTCAGCAGCGGCAGGAAGGCCTGGGTCACTGCCACCAGTCCGAAGAAGTTGGTTTCGAAGACCCTCCGGAAGGTCGCGATGGTGGTGGTCTGCGGCCCGGTCTCGGCCGCATAGTCGAGTATCCCGGCATTGTTGATCAGGATGTCGAGGCGACCATGCTCGCTGTTCACCTGGTCGGCCGCCGAGCGGATGGACGCCGCGTCGGTGACCTCCAGCTGGATGGCCTTGGCCTGGATGCCGTCCTTGGCCAGCTCCCTGACCGCCGAGGTTCCCCGTACGAGGTCGCGGCTGCCGATCAGGACAGTGATGCCGATGCGGCCTAGCTGCCGGGCGGTCTCCAGGCCGATACCCTTGTTGGCACCGGTGATGAGGGCGATTGCAGGTGTCGCAGTGGCCATGGGAAGGTCTTTCACGAAGTGGTCGGCGGAGGGGGTCGAGGAGAGCGCGGTTGGCTATCGCCGCAAGCCGAAATAGCGCGCTGTTTGACAGGGCGTGCGTTCAGGGGTCGCAGTGCAGGCGCCGGATACTCGTCCATGGAGGCGGCTGGCGACTGGCGGTTTCGCGCTTCGAACGTGAGAACGCTAGTAGCCGAGCGTGCGGTCGACCTGGTAGAGCAGCGGCTCTCCACCACGCCAGCGTGCGAGCTGGGTAATGACCAATTCGCTCCACCGCCTGGGCTTCCCGGAGCTGGCATTCACCGAATGGCCGGAGATCAGGACGTTCGCGCATGACCAGAGCGGATGCTCGGGAGGCAGCGGCTCCGGCACGGTGACGTCGAGACCGGCACCGCCGATGCGTCCGCTGGCAAGTCCATCGATCAGGGCTTCCTGGTCGATGGTGGAACCGCGTCCCACATTCACTACCAGCGCCCCGGGCTTGAGTCCCTCCAGCAGAGAGCGCGAGAGGATCTTCTCGGTGGCCGGGGTGGCGGGCAGCGCCAGCACCACGGCATCCATGGTGGCGATCATATGGCCGAGCTCGGCGAAGGCGTGCACGCTGTGCACGCCGGGAGGCACAGCGCCCTGCGCGGTGCGCCTGAAGCCGGCAACCGTGGCGCTGAAGGCGGCGAGCCGCGCAGCGATGGCCTGGCCGATGCTCCCGAGACCGAGCAGCGCCACCTGCGCGTGGGACACATCGCGGCATTGCGTGCTCTTGATCCAGCGATGGGCGACGCCATGGCGGACCTGGTTGGGCAGATCGCGGCCCAGAGCCAGCAGGAGGGCGAGTGCATGTTCTGCGGCCGGTTCGGCGAATACCGAGTTGGCGGAGGTGAGGAGGATTGCTGGCGGGATGTGCAACCAGCGCTCGGCTCCGGCGCTCATGAGCTGCAGCCAGCGCAGGCGGGGCATGCTGGCGAGCTGAGCGGCAGAGGGAAAGCCGATGCAGATCTCGGCGTGCCCCGCGGTGCGGCTATCGTATTCGATCAGGCCAGGGACGTTGAAGTCGGGATGCGGCTGGAAGTCGTTGCCCCAGCAGATGACGGCGTCTGACATGGCGGCAGCCTATGGGGTCCTGATGCGCTGACCATACTCCAGCAGCGCTGTGCACGCCGTCAGCCTCCCAGCCAGGAGCGCCAGCCTCAGGCCGCCGGAACAGCGCCTCGCTCGTCCGGTCGACCCTCAGCCTCCGCGCTAGCCCCCGATCTCGGAGAGCTCGAGGCTGCTGGCCGAATGGCGGTCGAGGTAGAGCGTGCAGCGGGATTGCTGCCGCAGGATGGAGGCGGGGCAGTTGGTGGACACCGGCCCCTGCAGCGCGGCAGCCACCGCAGTCGCCTTGCGCTGCTCCGGGACGATGGCCAGCATGCGCCGGGCGCGGCGGAGAGCCGGGATGGTCAGGGTCAGGGCGTATTGCGGGGTGTCCTCGATGCTTGGGAAATGGCCCTCCCCCACCTGCTGCATTCTGCAGGCCTCGTCGAGCTTGACGATCTTCACCAGCGCCTCCTCATCGAAGCTGGCGACCGGCGGGTCGTTGAAGGCGAGATGGCCGTTTTCGCCGATACCGAGGCAGCAGAGGTCGATGCTCTGGCGCTGCAGCGCATTCTGGTAGCGCAGGCATTCGGCGATGGGCTGGTCAGCATCCCCGACGAGGAAATGGAAAGCCGCGGGCCGTACCCTTTCGACGATACGCTCCTGCATGTAGCGTCGGAAGCTTGCCGGGTGGTGGTTGGGAAGGCCGAGGTATTCATCCATGTGGAACAGCGTCACGCGGCTCCAATCCAGTCCATCGAGCGCGGTCAGTTCGCCGAGGAATGCGATCTGCGAATTACCGGTGGCGAGGATCGCCGATGCCGTCCCGCGTTCCCTGATCGCCTGGGTCAGTGCCTCATGCGCCGTCCTGGCGGCGTCGCGGGCGAGATCGGCAGGGCTGTCATGGATCTGCACCGTCAGCGACCCGACGACCATGGTGCGATGTGTCATTGCCTAGCCTCCGGGCCTGCATCGCCGATTCCGGATGCCGAGCATGTGCTGATGATATTCCCGGCTGCCGGTGCACAACGGGATGGGGTTGCTGCCGTCCTGGCCCTGCATGCCGGGCGGCTGACTGGATGGTGTGCACAGCGCCGCACCCAGGCTGCCCGGCTGCGTGGCGATCCGCGTCGAAGCTGGGGAGCAGCGACGGGACAGTCGGAGAGTCCGGCCCCCGGAGGGGGATGCCTCATGGCGATGGTGTGGCACCAGGTCGTCCGATGGGCGCATGAAAGGATTGGAAATCAGTGGATTATTCCGAAACTGTACGGTGGAAGAAGTCGCAAGTCCTCGATAGCGCGCGCAGTCTATTTGGCCGCGGAAGTGCTATTCCCTGCTCCAGCCCCGGCGCTGCTGGTCCCAGGCGAGCATCACGCGAATCGGTCTCCTGACCGTTTTCGGCACCCCGTGCCGTTCCGCATCCGGCGGTCGCCCGCCGCAGTCCACCGGCCAGAGCCAGCTGCCTGCGGATGCGCGAATCCCCCACGATGCCATCATCGGGGTTGCGGTGCTTGCCTGCCAGGTCCACGAGGGCACTCCCTGGGCCAGTGCGACACTCCCCGGTGATCGGCCGGACAGCTGTCCTGGCCGACCCCACAACGCCGTCTCGCCGGCAGCAGGTGGTTGCCGTCCGCATGTTGCTGCCGCCGGATGAGTGCCCGGAGATCCGGACGACGGCCATCGATCAGTCGTCAGGAGCGTCGGCTCACATGAGCCGGTAGAGGAGCGCCATACCCCTGAGCATGAAGGAGCCGTCATGCGACTACAACGACGATCGGTTGAGCCAGTGATGCGCTCCCCTGCTGCCAAGGCGGGGGATGCGTCAGCCCAAGCCGGTCATGAGGTCAACCCTCTCAGTCGGGCTGTTCATCCACGTGAGCAATTCCCGCTCCACTTTGATCTACTGATGCGTGAACTCTACTCTCTGGGTATCCCCCCCGAGGAGTGGCAGGCCATCGCAGCCGAGGAGGTGCGCCTTGATGAGGACGGGTTGGATGTCGAATTCACCCTGATCAACAACAAGGACAATCATGTCCGGCGCAGGCGAGTGGAGGTCCGGCAGGGCGCTCTGATGCGCATCCGGGACTGCTGAGGCAGCGGGCTTGGTCGCGCGGCCGTGCGGGCCGCCGTCGCCTCCACCGACAGGCGCGCCTCGCTGGTACTGATCTCGACCGGTGGCGAGTCCGTCCCGCCGGTGCAGATGCTCCTGTCCTACCAGGATCGGCGGGGAACATGCGTCGGGTGAGCGGGTCTACGGTTCGGCTGCGCGCTCGGGACTGCCGTCCGCCGGATGCCGGGCCATGTCCAGGTCGCTGGAGCGCATGGCGGAAATGGACATCGCGCGCCAGCGCCGGGGGGCGCGCCGGTCGGCGGGGCGCATGGGCAGCGCCTGACGGTTGCAGTCGGGCATGAACGATCTCAACGCCGCAGCAGGCACGTGGTACCCCCATGATGACGTCGCCTCCAGGACCGCAGCAGGGGCAAGGGGGGCAGATGGGTGTGGTCGATGGCAGCATAGGCAGGCTGGCCGCCATCATGGCGCTGGCGGCGGGCATCGCTGCGGGATCGGCCGAGCGCCCGGCCGACGTCTTCGTCGCCCTGGATGGCAATGATGCCTGGAGCGGCAGCCGTGAGCATCCCGGCGATGGCGATGGCCCCTTCGCGACGATCGAGCGGGCGCAGCGTGCCGCTCGCCAGTTCGCCCGCAAGGGCATCGTGGTCCAGGTCGCTGCCGGCACCTATGATCTCAACGACACCTTGGCGATCGGCGAGCAGGATTCGGGAATGGCCGGGTCGCCGACCATCTATCGCGGGGCTGGTGCAGGACACAGCGTGATCCGCGGTGGGCGTTCCCTCGGCGTGGCGAAGCCCTATCGCGGGTCCATCGTGCAGTTCGACCTCGCTGCAGTTGGCCTTGCGGCGCTGCATGCCAAGCAGGTCTTCGTCCGCGGGGCGAGGCAGGCCCTGGCGCGCTATCCTCATGTGGATGTGCATGACCCTCATGGCGGCGACTGGGCCTATGTCGCGGCGGTCGATGGCGATCAGCAGTCCACCAGCTTCCATTTTGGCAGCGACGAGCACCACGCCTGGGCGCATCCGGAGGATGGCCAGGTCGCGATCTTCTCCGGCTACGATTGGGCCTTCGGCATCATCCCGATCGCCGGCGTGTCGACCGATACGCGCACCATCCAGCTGGCGAAGGCGACCTGGTGCCCGCTGCGCGTCGGCGACCGCTATGCGGTCTATGGCATGATGGAGGATCTCGACAGCCCGGGGGAATGGTGCGCTGATCCGCGCACCCGAACGGTCTACCTGTGGCCGGAGTCTCCCCTCGGCAGCGGCGATGCCATGGTCGCCCGGCTGACCACCCTGATCTCCATGGCCAAGGCCTCGTATGCGAGGATCCAGGGATTCACCTTGGAGATCTGCGATGGCGATGCGGTCCGTATCAGCGATTCCAGGGAGTGTGCGCTGGTCGGCTGCGAGGTGCGCAATTGCGCTGGCACCGGCGTCGTCGTCAGCGGCGGGCATGGTGACAGCGTGCAGGGGAATGATGTCTATGCCTGCGGTGAAGGCGGGATCTCCATCAGCGGTGGCGATCCGGCGACCCTGACCGCAGGGGGCAACAGCGCGGACAACAATTACATCCACCACTGCGCCACCTGGTGGCGGACCTACCGGCCGGGCGCAAGCGTCACCGGTGTCGGCAACCGGCTCAGCCATAACCTGATCCACGATCTCCCGCATGCAGGCATGACCCTCAGCGGCAACGACAATGTCGTCGAGTTCAATATCGTCCACCACGTCAATCTCGAATCGGGCGATACGGGCGGCCTCTATTTTTGCTCGCGGGACTGGTCGCAGCGCGGGAATGCCATCCGCTACAACATCTTCCACCACTGCGGCGGTTTCGGCAAGGTGAACTCATGGACGCCGGTGAAGGATGGCAAGGTCGAATACCGCTATCCGCACTTCACCTGGGGCATCTACCTCGATGACCCATCGACGGGGTGCGAGGTGATCGGGAACATCCTCTATGACGTCCCGGTCTGCGCCCTGCACAACCACGGTGGTCGGGATAACCGCTGGGAGAACAACATCCTGGTCGACTGCCCGGCGATCAATGTCGGCATGCTCGACCCGAAATGGAGCGAATGGCCGGGGATCTACGCCAAGCTGCACAAGGTCCTCATCCCCGGCTCGCCCTATGCCGAGCGCTATCCGGAACTGAAAGGCATCGCCGAGACCGATCCTGAAGCGGTCACCGGCGTCCACTTCGTGCGCAACATCGTCTACGACACCCTGGCGGGGACGAAGGAGCAGCGTGCCGAGCATGGCAAGCTCTGGGGTGGCGATAACTGCGAGCAGCTCTATGCGATCCGCGTGCGCAAGGAAGACTTCGCCCAGGATGAATGGGATTACAACTGCATCTATGCCGAGTCGCCCCTCGAGGAGCGGGTGCAGATGACGCTGGTTCCCGACAAGGGGGTGACGCTGGCCTGGAAGGCCTGGCAGGCGTTCGCCGATCAGCATTCAATCGCAGCCGACCCGCTCTTCGTCGATGCACTCAGGCGCGATTTCCGCCTCAAGCCATCCTCACCCGCCCTGACCCTGGGCTTCAAGCCCATTCCCATCGACCAGATCGGGCCCTATCGCGATGATGCCCGCGCGTCCTGGCCGATACATCCCGCCCCCGGCGTCGAAGCGCTGGGCGACTTCACCACCCGGCGTGCGTACCTGGTGCCGCCCCGCTGAGCGGCGACGGCTCAGGGGAGGGTGATCTCAGCGGTCCCGCCTGGCGCTATGGCGCGCTCGATGGCCTCATGGCCGGTGGCGGCCAGGGTGAGCACGAGCTGAGCGTTGCGGCGGACGACCGTGAGGTCCCACACCTGGCCGAAGGCGCGCGCCGAGCGCAATGCCATCCGCGGCCAGCCGTCGGGCAGCCGCGGGGTGCAGGAGAAGCGCTTGAGCCCGGTCGGCTTGATGCCGAACAGGCCTTCGACGAAGATGCGGCAATACAGCGCGCTCTCGGAGGCGAGCTGGCTACCGCGCTTCCCTGTCTCGATCGGATAGGGCACGTGGTCGCCCAGCAGCCGTCGCTGGCTGTAGGCGGTCAGGAAGCGCAGCGCCTTCTCGGTGGCGCCTGCTTGGAACGCCCCGCGCAGGCCGTAGAGGGTCGAGCGGTCCCAGAAGATGGTCCCGCCGGCCTGGGTCGCCAGTCCATCGTCGGTCCACAGATGCGACGAGAAGAGCGCTGCCACCGTCGCCTCCCGCCGCGCATCCAGGCCCATGCACAGGGGCAGGCAGATCCATGAACGTAGGATGTCGTTGCCCTCGAAATAGCGGTAGGTCTCGAAGCCCTGGACGGTGGCGCCGAAGGCGCGCTCGATCGACTGCGCCACCGCATCCGCCTGCTGGTCGCAGTTGGCGGCATCAGCGGGCTTGCCGATGGCGCGGANNCCCGCCGTAATACAGGCAGATGGTCGAGAGGTTCGCATTGCCGGTGGGGAAGCGGCCTTCCAGCTCATCGGTATCGGAGGAGATGGAGCCATCCGGCCGCGTCTGGCGCTTGCAGTACTCGAGGCACCAGGAGATGGCTGGCCAGAGCTCGGTGCTGATCGCCAGATCGCCGCGCGCGAGGCAGAAGCGCGAGCAGCCATAGGCGTACATCGCGGCATCACCACGATCGCCGGCGCCGTGCCAGGTAGCGGTGCCTTCAGCGACGATCGACGAGGGAATGGCGTGGAAATCCGCTTTCATGAAGGCCACATAGCTGCGGTAGGTGTCGAGCGACGCCTGGTTGCCGCCGTCATCGCCGAGGAAGGGGAAGAACGGCCCAGCGTATTCCACGTTGTCATTGCACCAGGTCGCGGCGTAGTAGGACAGCCCGCCGGGTGCGAGCATCAGGCCGCCGCGGGTGGCATTGATGCTCTCGGCGACGCGGATCTTGGCCATGGCGAAGGTGCGATCGAGCAGCGCATCGGGGGTATCCAGGCGCAGCTCCTGCGCGAGCGACGCCACCAGGGCGTGCCGCTTCGCCTCCTCGACGGACGGGTCGTAGGTCTCCTGGGCATCGCTGGCGAGCCGGGCGGCGAAGGTGACGGTCAGCGACGCTTCGCCTCCTGGTGCCAGCTGCGTCGATGGCAGCGCGTCGCCGCTGACCTGCATGACATTCACGCCAAACGGACCACGGACCTCATCCCGCAGGGATGGGCAGGTCGCGGCGACTGAAACCGGGGTCGCACGTGCATTGCGGATCGTCCAGCGGTCGAAGACGGCGCGCTGGTCGGTGGACGGGAAGGTGCGGCGGATGATGTCGATGCCATCGGCCATGATGGCATGCAGGCAGAGGGTGCCATCCAGGATGATCGACGAGATGCGCAGCGGCCCCAGCTCCTTCCCATCGATGGTGATCGCGGGTTCGGCCTCGGCGCCATATCTGTGGATGAGGCTGCCATGGGTATTGTTCGGGATTATGCGCAGACAGGGCCAGATGACGCTGCGCGTGATGGTGCAGGTGCGCTGGGCGGTGATGTCGTAGGAGATCACCTGTCCCGCCCGCTTGCCACCCTGCTCGAGGATGTCGCCGTGTTCCGGATGGGGATCATCGGCCACCTTCCAGATGGTGGTCATGCCCTCGCCCAGCGACCAGTGCTGATGCGGCTCGATGGCCGTGGCTTCGGGCTGCTGGCCCTGGACTATGAGGTGGGCATTGGCCCAGTCGGCATGGTCGCAGCCGTTGCCATCGCCGCCATCGCTCACCGCTAGCACCAGCAGCGACACCCCAGAGACATCGATGTCGATGGTCTTGGCCGGTTGATTGCCGCGCATGATGCCGCTCTGCCAGAGTGTGCGGCCGTCACCGGCCACGGAGAATTCGACGCTGCCCTTGCCGCCGATCGCGCCATCCTCGTCATCGATCCCGACCTGGGCGATGAAGCGCACGCTGCCGAGCCTGAGTGCGATGTCCAATTCGGCAGGGGCATGCGTACCGTAGCCCCTCTCGTAGCGCGTGCCGGCGATGCGCAGGTTCCTGCCTTCGACCGAATGATCGATGCCAGGTGCTCCCCAGCCCTGTTCGGCCTTGCCCAGATCGAGGGCCGAGATCCACACCGCTTCGGCCGCGGCGAGGTGCAGGGCGCAGGCGTGGAACAGTGCCACGATGGCGAGCAGCAAGCGGACTTTCGGCATGCGGACGGCCTTCCAGGGGCCTCATCATGCAACCGCCCCCGTCAGCGCCAATCACGAGAAAATGATATCGATATGTCACCTAGGCACATGGATCACCGATGCTCGTTGCGGAAGGTCTTCGGCGACACGCCGACAAGGCGCCGGAACGCGGCGCTGAAATAGAGCGGGGTGAAACCGAGGTCAAGGGCGATCTCCCGGCACGAGCGGCGAGAGTTGAGCAGCTGCTCCTGCGCGCGGCGCATGCAGAAGCGCAGGCCGTACTGCTGCGGCGTGGTCTTCAGGCTGGCGCGGAACAGGCGGTTCAGATGCGCGGGGCTCACCCCGGCGATGCGCGCAAGGTGGGCGATGGAATGCGTGCGTCCATTCCGTCCTTCGAGCACCGGCAGGACGCGGACGATGGCAGGATGGAGGATGGCCTCGCCGCGTTCCTCGCGACTGGACATCAGCAGTTCGATGAGCAGCTGGTAGAGCAGGCAGGATGCCTGCACGTGGCCATCCGCTCGCGGACGGGACATGATGGTCCTCAAGCGGCGGAAGATGCGCATCACCGCATGCGCATCCCGCAGCAGCACCTGATCAGGCAGCTGGGCGAGGACCTCCTCGGCGAGGGCCCCGGACAGCCCGATGTAGGATTTGCGCACGATGCCAGCGGTGGCGCTATAGGCATGCTGCGCTCCGCGCTTGAGGATGAATGCCTGGCCGCCGCCGATCTCGGCCATCCTGCCATCCTGCTCCAGCTGGATGGACCCCCGGCCCACCAGCTCGATGGCCATGATCGCTGAGCAGATGCGCTGGCAGGATTCGCCCCTCGGCCACCACGATTCCCCGATCTCGGTGACGCGCAGCGGCAAGATGTCCGGGCTATGGCCGGCGGGAATCCAATAGCTGCGCGGATGGCCGCTCCCCTGCTTGCGGGCTCTGGTTGCGGTGGATGCCGGTGCCTGCGCTCCGGTGGCAGCTGCTTGGGCGGGGTGGGTCATGGGCNNATGGGCGGGATGCGGGGCAGGGTGGAGAGGTGGCGCGCGAGCGTCCATGCGCATGCGGGAGTGGCACCGCGGCGGCCGTCGCTGATGCGAAGCGCTGGTCATCGGGCAGTGGGGGCGGCAGGGAGGTGCGCTGGTCGGATGCTGACGGCCAGGGCGAGGGCAAGTGCCAGTCCGCCAGCCGGCAGGCAGAAGATGAGCGGACCGAAGGCAAGCAGGCCAAAGCCCACCATGCCGCTGCCGACCACCATGGCCAGGGCATTGACCACGCCGAGCGCGCCGAAGGCCAGAGCGCGCTCAGCCTTGGGCGCCAGATCCGCGATCCAGGTCTTCTCGGCGCCGTCGCACACCCCGGCGATCATGCCCCACACCGCACCCGCCGCGATGAGCCAGGGGCCATGCGCCCAGGAAAGCGCAGCGAAGAGGGTCGCGGTCGCGCACCAGCCGAGGAGCAGGAAGCGGCGCGGTCCCAGGCGCTGGGTCAGAGCCCCGGCCAGGTTCGCCGCACCGGCCTGCACCAGGGCCAGTGCACCCCAGGCCAGGCAGACCAGCCAGAGCGGCCACCCGTGGCCTGCGGCTGCCTGGCCCGGCGTCAGCGGCAGGCCGGCGACATGGACCAGGATCAGCAGCGGCGAGAGCTTGGCTCCCAGGCTGGCCAGGCCGATGGCGACCAGGGGGAGGGCCAGTCCCGGACTACGGGGCCACCAGCCGCCGGGCGGTTGCGCGCGTGGCAGGGTCGCGTGCTGATCGCTCAGTCCGCGGCACCACCAGAGCATGGGTAGCATGGGCAGGGCGAGCGCGGACACCACTCCTGCCAGGCGGCTCGGATGCGAGAAGTCGAGGGTGAGCAGCCAGGAGACCAGGGCGGCACACAGGGCCCCGGCGGTTGCGCCCAGGTGGTCCATGGTGCGCATGTAGGCATAGGCGCGCGCGCGCCCTCCGGCATCGACCCAATCCGCGACCAGGGCATCGCTCGCAGAGCCGCGGATGCCCTTGCCCATTCTGTCGGCGATCCGGCAGCCGACGACCCATGCTGGCCACGCGGCCAGCAGGCCGATGGCGGCCAATGGGCGTGCGACGGCATTGACGCTGTATCCCGCGCGCACCCATGCCGCTCGACGCCCGGTAGCATCGCTCGCCCGTCCAGTGACCAGCTTGAGCACCTGGGCTACCGCATCAGCTGCACCTTCCATCAGTCCGAGCCAGGCGGCTGGGACTGCGGCAGGCAGGAGCGGGGAGATGAAATCGATGGTGAAATCATTGACCGCATGCAGCCAGGCCAGGCGGCGGATGGTCACAGGGTAGGACGATGGCGCGACAGCGGGATGCGGATCATGCGCAGATGCGGGGTCAGGCATGGCGTCAGCCGATCCGCTGGAGCGGCCACGCCATCGGGCTCAGGCAGCCGCGCGCGCAGGAGCACGCCCGAGGATGGTGGAGTGCGCGGATGCGACCTGAGGGTGGAGGGCAATCGGTGATGGCGCGCCAGCCGAGCAGGCGGCACCGACACGGGCCCTGGCCCCAGGCGTCGATCAGCGGCGGAACAGGGTTGGCAGCCATGGGTGGAAAACCTAAGCACGTCAGCAGCTGTTCCAAGGCAGGGTGCTGGCGCCGTCGCCCAGAGGGCTCAGGGCCTGCCCGCTGGATTCAGGTGGTCAACCACCGATGTCGCTTGGGGGTCCATCCCCGGGCGCCGATGGCGAGGCGGTCGGCGCCGGAACGCCATGGCAGCTGGTCGACTGAAGCGAACGGGGATCCGGGGGATGCAGGTGGCAGATCTGCGAGACCCGATGACGGTGTCGGGCGATGCAGCGGTAGCCGAGATCGAAGGCCCAGCGTCCGGGAGGGATGACCACCACCAGCCAGAGCGGGAAGCCCCACCAGCAGCGGCGTAGTATCCAGCGATAGGCATGGGCGCCACGGATGATGGCGCCATCGGCCAGCAGAATGGTCACATCCTCGAGGAGCTCGTCGACGCGTAGCGACATCCGTGCGGCGACCCAGGGCGCCTGGAGTGGGGCGTTGCCCAGGCCGATGCGGTGCAGGGTCGGCGACCACCAGGGTACGACGCGTGCGCACATGCCGCAGCTGCCATCGTAGAGCAGCCAGCCTCTCAGCCCGTCATCAGGTGGTCCCATGGCTGCTTCCACGCCCATCACCCTAGCCCGCCAGCGGGTGCGGTCCAGCAGGGCGACGACATCCTGGGTTACCGGACCAGGGTTATGCGTCGGTTCACGGGGGATGCCACCATCGTGGGCATGGAAGACGGGCCGCGGCCCTGATGCGCGGCAGGCAGTGGCTGAGTATAAGGTAACATATGATAATAAATGTGCATAGTCTCGGCCCGCTTATCCATCCGAACGCTGATCGCCCTATGGATGGCGTGGAGCTGGTGCAGCGGAAGCACGGACGCCGGTGATGCGTCAGGCGATCAGGCGATCAGGCGATCAGGCCATCTGGCTGGAGGGTCGGGTGGTGGTTCAGCAGGGACTGAGACTAGGCGCTTTCGCTGCTGAGCCCGCGGCCATTGGCGAGGGGATCGGTCACCTGCTCCCCATCAGATCAGCAGGATGCTCGCCGGCATCCAACCCCTCATCGCCCACGCCGCCACCCATCCGGACCAGCTCGCCTTCGGCATTCTGCCGGCCTATGCGCGCGAGCTGGATGCCCTGGCCACCGCGGCCGGGGTCAGTCCAATCGTACTGCGGCGCGCCTATCTGGTGGTCGATGCCATGTGCTCGGCAGTCGTCCGCCTGGGTGATGAGGGGCAGGGACGCCCGGCGATGCTTGCCCGCAATCTCGATTTCACCGCCACCACGCTTTGGGGTGATGGCACCATGGTGGGCATCCTGCGCGCAGTCGGCAAGCACGCGGTGCTGTCGATCGGCTGGCCCGGATTCACCGGAGTGGTCAGCGGCATGAACGATGCCGGCGTCTGCGCCTGCGTCCTGCTCAACCGGCACGGCGATGCCGCCGCCCCGCTTGCAGGGACGCCGCTCTGCTACCGCGTGCGCAGCATGCATCGAAGATGCCGCGACCTGCGAGCAGGCGGCGGCCCTGTTCGGCTCCTCTCCTGTGGCCAGCAGCAATTTCGTCGTCGTCGCCGACGTGAAGACCGCCGCCGTCCTGTGGCAGTCCGCCGGCGCGATGTAGCGCGTCGATCCCAAGGTTGGCTGGTTCTTCTGCACCAACAGCCCGATGAATGTCGCAAACGGCGGCCCAGATGATGCTCGCGGGCGCTGCCTGAGCGGCCTGGCCGCCCAGGCGCTCATGGTCGATGCCGATTGGATGCGCCGCGCCCTGGGGGGGTGTCCCTGACCGATCTCAATGCCCAGGCCATGATCTTCGTGCCCGCACGGCGCGTGCTGCAGTTCGCCACCGGCGGAAGTGGGCATCCGGCAGCGCTCTCAGCCTGGCGCGAGCTCGATGCGACGGCGCTACTGAGCGGTCGAGCGCTCACCGATGCGGTGATCACTGACATCGGCAAGGTCCCCATGCCGCTGCACCACTGTGCGCATGGTGAATGATCGGCAGCGCTGACGCCGGCGGGCGGACGGATGGCGTCCACCCGCAACGCCGAGCGGTACGGAGGCCGAGGTGCGACCGGGAGCGGCCCGGCATCGTGCTTGAACGCAGTGCGCGAGCACCTGACCACCCCTTCAGGTGCCGGTCTTGTTCTTCCCGCGTCGGCCTTGGGCGAACTCGACCGCATAGCCGTCGGGATCAAGGGCGGTCATCGAGCGCTCCCATGGCTCATCGTGCGGAGGCTGGTGGAAGGAGACCCCCTTCGCCTTCAGGATCTCGAAGAGGCCGTCCAGATCAGCGGTGCTGAATTCGACGTGGATGCCCATCTTCTGGCCCGCGCTCATCGCAATGGCGCCTTCCTTCGCGGCCTCGGCGAGGGACAGCAGGCCGATGGTGCCGCCACCGGCGATGCGGATCAGGGCGAATGCGGGAGCGGCATCCACCTCCAGCTGCAGGCCGAGCTTGCCGGCATAGAAGCTGACCGACCGTCCGACATCCTCGACCGTCAGGGTCAGGCCCTCGAAGCGCATGATGGTCATCGCCATCCCTCCTGGTTCTTGCGGTGCATGCGCACTGTAGTCCGGCAGGGCCACGTCTCCAGTGCCTATGCCCGATGCATGCGCAGGGAACGGTGGCGTCGACGGACGGCCCTCGTTGCCGGCAGTCATTGCCAGGGTGAACCAGAAGGCAGCGGCGTGGTCGACCTTGGCCTCTGCCCATACCCGTCCGCCGCGGCGGGCGATGATTCGTTGGAGCGTGGCGAGACCGATGCCATGGCCTTCGAATCCATGCGCCGCGCGCAGCCGCTGGAAGAGGGTGAACAGCTGGCCGGCAGAGTCCATGTCGAAGCGGGCGCCATTGTCCCGGGCGAAGAACGCCGTCGCACCGCCGATCAGCGTGCGCCCGGTCCCGATGCGGGGCTGGTGGGCCTCAGCAGAGTTCTTCGACGCATTGCCGATGAGATTCTCGAGCGGCATGCGCTTGAAGTCCGCATCCGCAATGCTTGTAGATCACCAGCGATCTGACCCATCACGGTGCCATTATCTGCCAACGACCCCAGATCGAAGCGCGGCGACCTGAACCTGCCCATTGGATACTCACGCATGAGCAAAAGGCCAGACGACGGAACCACGTGACCCTCCGGCCTCCGCTCCCAACCTGCCTCGACCATTCGTCCCGCACACCATCATGGGACGATGCCATCCACGGTCACCTGGATGGCGAGGAGATGCGCTCGCCATGGGGCATATACCCCATAGAGATGGCAAGCGCAGTTTTGGACATTACTCCCCGACCACGTGCCGACCATGGGAGAGTCAATCCTACGGGACTCTTCCCGGCCGGCAGCTGACGGCCCAAGGGTGCTCCAGCAATGCCACGAGGCCATACAAAGCGAGACAGTGATCTATGAACGATGTGAAGACCAAGACCCTCACTCCCGATCTGCTTCGCAAGATGGACTCCTACTGGCGCGCCGCCAACTACCTGTCGGTCGGTCAGATATACCTATACGACAACCCCCTGCTGAAGCGTCCACTCACGCTCTCCGACGTGAAGCCGCTCGTGGTTGGCCATTGGGGTACGACCCCGGGACAGAACTTCATCTACGTGCATTTAAACCGGGTCATCGTGAAATTCGATCTGGACATGATCTACATAGCGGGTCCCGGCCACGGTGGTCCGGCAATCGTCGGGAACGTGTATCTCGAAGGCACCTGGAGCGAGGTCTATCCGAATGTCACGCAGGATGAGGCCGGCTTGAAGAAGCTCTTCATGCAGTTCTCATTTCCCGGCGGGATATCCAGCCACGTCGCGCCGACGACGCCAGGTTCGATCCACGAAGGCGGCGAGCTGGGCTATTCGCTGTCGCATGCATTCGGGGCGGCCTTCGACAATCCCTCGCTCATCGTCGCCTGCGTGGTCGGCGATGGCGAGGCGGAGACCGGGCCGCTGGCGACCGCTTGGCAGTCCAACAAGTTCCTCGATCCGATCACCGACGGCGCCGTCCTGCCGATCCTGCATCTCAACGGCTTCAAGATCTCGAACCCGACGATCCTCGCGCGCATCGAAGGGGATGAGCTGGATCAGTTCTTCCGCGGCTGCGGCTGGACGCCGTACCTGGTCGAAGGCGACAATCCGGACACCATGCATGAGCTGATGGCCTCCGCCCTGGAGATGGCGATCGGGGACATCCGGAGGATCCAGGCGAATGCGCGGGAGAGGAAGGATACCACCCGCCCCCGCTGGCCGATGATCGTCCTCCGGTCGCCCAAGGGATGGACTGGGCCGAAGCAGGTAGATGGCTTGAAGGTGGAGGGGACATTCCGGGCGCACCAGGTCCCGCTTCTCGTCGATGGAGATCATCCCGATCATGTCAGACAGCTCGAGCTATGGATGAAAAGCTACCGGGCTGAAGAGCTGTTCGATGGGAATGGCCGGCTCAATCCGGAACTGGCCGAGCTGGCACCGAAGGGCAATCGCCGGATGGGCGCCAATCCAAACGCCAATGGCGGCATCCTGCTGCGCGATCTGCGCATGCCGGATTTCCATGACAATGCGGTGGTCGTTCCCTCTCCTGGCGAGGTCGATGCGCAGGACACCATGGTGCTGGGAAAATTCCTGCGCGATGTGACAAGGCTGAACCAGAGCAATTTCCGCATCTTCGGACCAGACGAGACGCTCTCGAACCTCCTGGGCGCGGTCTTCGAGATCACCGACCGCCAGTGGGATGCTCGTGAGGTGAGGAACGATGAATTCCTCGCGCCGGCAGGTCGGGTGCTCGACTCGATGCTGAGCGAGCACCAATGCGAAGGTTGGCTGGAAGGATACCTGCTCACTGGACGGCACGGGCTCTTCAACAGCTATGAGGCCTTCATCCGCATCGTCGA
>PLEW01000095.1:22157-22824 GCA_003136555.1 Planctomycetota bacterium
GCCGATATCGTCCGCGTCTACCTGCCTCCGGACGCGAACTGCCTGCTCTCGGTAATCGACCACTGCCTGCGCAGCCGCCATTATGTCAATGTCGTGGTGGCCGGTAAGCACGCCCTGCCGCAATGGCTGTCGATGGACGCTGCTCTGTTGCACTGCACGCAGGGCATCGGAATTTGGCAATGGGCCAGCAACGATCAAGGTTTTGAACCTGACGTTGTGATGGCCTGCTGCGGTGACACGCCAACGCTTGAGATACTTGCCGCCACATCGATCCTGCGCCAGCATCTCCCCGATCTCAAGATCCGCGTGATCAATGTCGTCGACCTGATGAAGCTGCAGTCTGCCAGCGAGCATCCGCATGGATTGAGCGAATCGGACTACGATTCGCTCTTCACCACCGACAAGCACATCGTGTTCGGCTTCCATGGGTATCCCTGGCTGGTCCACCGGCTGACCTATCGCCGGACGAATCGCAACCTCCATGTCCGCGGCTACAAGGAGGAGGGCAGCATCACCACGGCCTTCGACATGCNNGTGCAGAACGATCTGGACCGCTTCCATCTTGTGCTCGACGTCATCGATAGGCTGCCGCACCTGGGCTCCAAGGGGTCCTATCTGAAGCAGCAGATGCAAGACAAGCTGACCGAGCACAAGCGCTATATCGACA
>PLEW01000065.1 GCA_003136555.1 Planctomycetota bacterium
TCGTTGTCGTACCAGCTGACCAGCTTGAAGAAGTTCTTGTTCAGCTCGATCGAGCTGCCGGAATCGTAGATCGACGAGCGCGCATCGTGGACGAAGTCGGTCGATACCACCTCTTCGTCGGTGTAGCCGAGGATGCCCTTGAGGGTGGTCTCGCTGGCCTTCTTGAGCGCTTCGTTGATCTCCTTGAGCGAGGTCGCCTTCTCGGTCTTGAAGGTCAGGTCGACCACCGACACCGTCGGGGTCGGGACGCGGAAAGACATGCCGGTGAGCTTGCCCTTGACCTGCGGCAGCACCAGGCCGACCGCCTTGGCCGCACCGGTGGAGGAGGGGATGATGTTGATGGCCGCGGAGCGGCCGCCCTTCCAGTCCTTCTTCGACGGACCGTCGACGGTCTTCTGCGTCGCGGTGTAGCTGTGCACGGTGGTCATCAGGCCTTCGCTCAGGCCGAAGCCGGCGTCGAGCACCACCTTGACCAGCGGCGCCAGGCAGTTGGTGGTGCAGCTGGCATTGGAGACGATGGTATGCTTGGCCGGATCGTACTCATTCTCGTTGACGCCCATCACCAGGGTCTTGACGCCATCGCCGGATGCCGGCGCGGAGATGACCACGCGCTTGGCGCCGGCCTTGACGTGCAGACCCGCCTTCTCGTCGCTGGTGAAGAGGCCGGTCGATTCGATGACGACATCGATGCCGAGCTCCTTCCATGGCCAGTTGTCGCGGCAGGCGAGCACCTTGATGTCCTTGCCATTGACCACCAGGACATCGTCCTCGGCGAGTTCGGGCTTGCTCTTCTTCGAGCTGACCGTGCCGGTGAAGTGGTTCTGGGTCGAGTCGTACTTGACCAGGTAGGCGAGGTTGTCCGCCGGGACCAGGTCGTTGACGGCGACGACCTCGATGTCCTTCCCGAGCAGCCCCTGCTCGACGATGGCGCGGAACACCAGACGGCCGATGCGGCCGAAGCCGTTGATAGCAAGGCGGGTAGCCATGGGGACACTCCTCGAGGTGGGCGCTTGGCACCCGGTTTAGCGTGTGGAGCGGCGAACTTTATGGGTGCAGAGGTGAATGCAAGATGGACGGGCGTCGCGTGGCGCAGCATCCGGCCAGCCGAATCGGGCGGGTGCTTGCCAGGAGGATATTAATGCAGCGACGCCCTGGGCTTGTGCCCAGGGCGTCTGCGGATGGCCGGCGGGAAGGCGATGGCGATCAGGTCGCCGTATCAGGCCACCATGATATCAGGTCACCTTGATGTTGCGCACCTTGGGCAGGTTGAAGATGCTGGTGGTGCCCTTGGCGTCCGACTTCCAGCGTCCATCGGCCTTGAGCCGCTCGATGCGCTCAGCGCGGCTGAGGACATTGCGATGGGCGGCGAATCCGCCCTGGCTGACAAAACTGCCGTGGATGCTCATGGAAACCTCGTTGGGAATGGGACGGGGACTGTAGCCGGCTGAGCCGGAATGCAAGCAGCCAGGCCCACGGTCCGGCGCCCACGCGCCGCTTGCGCCGGCTGCCTGGGACTCAGCCGCGCACGGGTGAGAGATCCCCGGCATCGCGCTTGGCGCGCGTCGGGACTGCGCCGATGGCCGGCTGGCGCGTCGCCTCCTGGGCACGCCCCTTGACGCTGGATTCGAGGTGATTGGCCAGCCAGGAGCACAGGCGCCTGACCGGGTGCTCGCTGGCGACCGGGGCAGTGACCAGCAGGCGCGCCACCACTTCGCTGAGCGGCACGCCGTTGCGATCGTGGTAGAGCTGGCGGAAGGCATCGCGCAGGGCTTTGATATCCTCCTCGCTGAAGCCGTCCCGGCGCATGCCGATATGGTTGATGTTGCGCGGTTCGGCCGGATTGCCTTCGGCGATGACGAAAGGCGGGATATCGAAGCGCACACCGCTCATCGAGCCGACATAGGCGAGCTCGCCGATGGTGGCGAAGTGATGGAGACCGACCATGCCGCCGATGGTGGCCTTGCGGCCGACCTTGATGTGGCCAGCGAGCTGGCTGTTGTTGCCGATCACCACATGCTCGGCGAGCTGGCAGTCGTGGGCGATATGGGCATAGGCCATGACCAGGGAGTGTTCGCCGACGGTGGTCTTCATGCCGCCGCTGGCGGTGCCTTTGCTCACCGTGACCATCTCATGGATGCGGCAATGGGCGCCGATGACAGTCTCGCTATCCTCGCCGCGGAACTTGAGATCCTGGGGGTCGCTGCCGATCACGCTGCCGGGAAACAGGATCGCGCCCGTGCCGATGCTGGCACGACCATAGACCGTCACATGGTTGCGCAGCTCCGCGCCGGCAGCGATGATAACCTTGCCGCGCACGTAGCAGAAAGGGCCAACCGTTGCATCGGGATGGATCTCGGCTTCAGGATCGACGACCGCCAGCGGGTGGATGGCCATGGAGATTCCTCATTAAGCAAAGTACGAGTCAGTTCACTAACTCGAGTGGAATGGCTGTAACCCTATGAGGCACTAATGGTATGGTCAAGATTGTTATTCGTTGTCTGTCATCGAATTTGAATTATCTTATCGACATGTGTCCGCTGCGCAGCGATCTCTTCGGCGCCCCCCATACCTACCTGGTAACGGTGCGCTGCGCCCAGGATCAGCCAGCCTTGGCCAGGCCCGGGGAGACGCAGACGCTGCTGGCCTGGTGCGAGCGCCTGCGCCAGGGTTTCGACGCGCGCATGTTCGCCTTCCGCATCGACCGCGCCGCCATGACCCTGGTGCTGCGGCATCGGGAGGTCGCCGACAGCGATGAACGCCTGCGCGAGCGTTGGCGCAGCCTCGACGGCTCGACCTCGGCGCTACCGCGCCTGCGCACGCGCTTCACCCATCTGGGCGGCTTCATGCAGACCCTTCTGCAGCGCTACAGCCGGGACTGGAACCGGCGCAACCAGGGCTCCGGCCACCTGTGGGCGAGCCGCTATCGCGCCTGCCTGCTGGCCGATGACGCCGCCCTGCTGGCGGCGGTGGTGTGGGTGGAGGACGAGAGCCTGCATGAGCGCCCGGCGCTGGCATCCAGCCGCGGGCAGCATGACGGCACCTCCGCCATGGTGCTCTCCGGTCTGCCCCTGCGCCTGGGTCCGGGCGACAGCCTGTTCACCACCGACGAATCGCCGCCCGGCCTCGCCCCCCCTCCCGAAAGCGACAATCAGCGCTGGCTCGAACGCTTCGCCTTCCACCTCAGCGCCATCGATCGCCGCGCCTATGGTCGCGCCCTCGCCTGCGGCTGGGCCCTCGGACGCCCGGACAGCCTCTCCGAGACCATCGCCCGCCTCGGTCGCAGCTCCGGCCGCGGACGCAGCCGCCAGCTGCGCGATCTCGACGATCAACTCGGCCTGTGCGGCGTGTGGGGCTGAGGGCGCCAGCACAGCGCCTGGCCCGTGCGCCGCGCGGGCGATGCCGTTTGCAGCGCGCGCCCCGCCGCCACAACAGCCGACCATGACCGCGTCGATCCGCTTCGCCGAGATCAGCGCGCTGTGCGCCGCGGAAGGTCTGCAGGCGCTCGCCGTGCTCGCGCCACCACCGCAGGAGCTGGATGCGGCCGGGATCGACGCCCTGCTCGCCGATGGCATCGGCGACATGGGCTGGCTCAAGCGCACCCGCAACGCCCGCCTGCACCCCCTCACCATGCTGCCGAGCGCGCGCGCCATCCTGCTCGCCGCCCTGCCGTACCAGCCGAGCCCCGGCTGCGGCGAACTCAGGCGCGCACGCTACGCGGCCGGCAAGGACTATCACAACCTCTTCCGCGCCAAGCTCGCCCGCGTCGGCGATGCCCTGGCCTCCCGCCACCAGATCGACTGGCAGACGCGTGCGGCGGTCGACTCGGCGCCGCTGAATGAGCGCACCCTGGCCCGCCTTGGCGGCCTGGGCTGGATCGGCCGCAATGCCCTGCTGATCTCGCCCGAGACCGGCAGCTACCGCCTGCTCGGCGCCCTGCTCACCGAGGCGCCGCTCGCCGCCCACCAGGCCGGACACGCACAGGACCGCTGCGGCAGCTGCACCGCTTGCGAGACGCGCTGCCCGACCGCGGCCCTGGTGGGCCGGCGGGTGCTGACCGAACGCTGCATCAGCTACCTCACCATCGAGCACCAGGGGGTGATCCCGCGCGCCCTGGCCGAGCGCTTCGCCGGCTGGTGGTTCGGCTGCGATCTCTGCCAGGAGGCCTGCCCGTGGAACCGCTTCGCCGGTCCCGCCGGCGATCCCCGCCTGACAGGCAGCGAGGATGATCGCACGGTGCTGCAGGTGGACGCCGATGCCTTCGACCGCCACTTCGCCGGCCGGGCGATCCGCCGCATCGGCTACCCGCGCTTCCGCCGCAATCTGCTGGTCGCACTGTTCAGCCTCGGGCGGCGGGCGGAATGCGCCCCGCTGATCACCGAGGGCCTGCAGCTGGTGGTCGAGCAGGCGCTCGAACTGGGCCTGATCGCAGTCGGATGAGCGTGCCACCCTGGCGGTTGCCGCGCCGGCCAGGCAGCGATGATGGAACCGCATGCTCATCACCGTCAACAGCCAGCCCATCGAGGTGCCCAGCGCGGCATCCGTCGCCGATCTGGTGGCGCTGCTCCAGCTGCCATCGACGCGCGTCGCAGTCGAGCTGAACCGCCAGCTGGTGCGCCGGTCCGACCATGGCGCGACCACCTTGAGCCCGGGCGACACCGTGGAGGTGGTGACCCTGGTCGGTGGCGGCTCGGCCAGAATGGAAGAGCGGTCGCGCTCCAGCGCCTAGAGGCGCCTGGTCGCCTAGAAGCGCCTGGTCGGGCGGTTGGTGTAGTAGACCTGGTCCTGCAGCTGGCGGATGAGGGCGCTCTCGCGTGCCACCGTCGCCGCATCGTGGTTGAGCTCGGCCGCCTTGATCAGGCTCTCGCGGAAGGGCAGGCAGGTCGGATAGAGCTCGACCACCTCCTGGGCCGCGCGCTCTGCCCGCTCGGCGATCTGCCTGGCATCGGCGGTGCTCATGTCATGGGCGCGCATGGCCGAGCGCAGCAGGATGTCGGCGAGGCATTTGGCATAGGCCAGCTGCCCCGGCCAATCGCGCGTAAGCCGCTCGGCCAGCGGCTGGAGACCATCGAGGGTGGCGGGTGAGAGCTGATAGCCGTATATCAGGACGCCCGCCGCGACCAGGGCGAGGTCGCTGTCATGCGGGAAGCGTTCGCTCTCGACGATCAGGCTGGTGGCGCTGCTGATGGCGTACTGGCCGATGCTCTGCGGATCATCGCCCACCAGCCCATGACGCAGCAGCTCATCGCCCAGCAGCTCGCGGGCCTGCTCCTTCTGGTCCGCAGAGAGCGTGCTGCCGGGCGCCAGCGCAAGGGAGGCGCGGCGCAGGCAATCCTCGGCTCGCCGGCCCTGCTCGAGCACCTCGTTGCGCAGCGCCGCCGCCATCACCCCGAGGGTGACCGCGATCAGTACCGCCATGCCGGCGAGCACCATCGTCCACTGCCAGGCTTTGCGCGGAGCGGCCGCCGGCGTGCGCGTGGGCGGTTCATCGGCGGCACGCTGGGCACAGCCGAGGATCGCCACCAGCGCCAGCGTGCCGACCACCTGGGCGCTGTGGAGATGGAAATCGGCCTGGGCATGCAGCATGCAGGCGAGCACACCGCAGCCGCAGGCGGACGGCGGGATGGCTGGCAGGCTGCGCAGGCCGGCGAGGATCAGCAGCACCAGGCAGGTCAGCGCCACCGCCCACGGCGCGGTGGCGCCGTCATGTCCGCCGGGATAGGCGAGGAAGTTGGCATGCAGGACGCCGACCAGCAGCAGCGCGAAGCCCACCAGGGCGGAGCTGCCCAGCAGCAGCGGCCACGGCAGCGGCGGTGCGCGCACCGCGGGCGAAGCGGACGCCGACGACGGCGCCAGGGTCGCGGATGCGCTGCGGGGGCGCAGACGCCAGAGGACCGCCGCCCACCACACGACCAGCAGCACGGCCGCGGGGATGCCCAGATCGACCGCCGTCTGCAGCACTTCCTGGTGCACCATGATGGTGTCCTCCGCCCCGGGCAGCTTGACCCGCGGATAGTGCACCATGAAGCCCTCCAGGCCTGAGCCGATGAGCGGATGCTCGGCGATGAGGAGGAGCGCCGCGCGCCAGTAATCGACACGTACCGCGAAGCTCGCCCAGGCATGCGTACGGATGGCGGGGACCGCCAGCGCTGCGCTGATGACGCCGATGAGGGCCAGCGCCAGCCCCATGCGGGCGGCCCAGCTGCGCCGCAGCCAGATCAGGGTCGCCGCTCCGGCGAGCGCCAGCGCCAGCATGCCGGCCTTGCTGCCGGTCAGTACCAGGGCCACGCTCGCCACCGCCAGGGCGAACCCGAGCATCACGCGCTCCGGACTGCGCGTGCGCCACGCCGCGACGGTGGTGGCAGCCAGGAGCGGCAACAGGGTGATGAGGTAGGCGGCCAGGGTATTGGCGAGCAGGAACGACCCCTCGAGGCGCCAGGAGGCGATGCGTACCGAATACTGGTCCCTGAGCTGGGGCTGGGCGACCAGGGCCGGATCGTCGCGGTAGGCCTGCTGCAGATCCGGGCGCTCGTACAGCACCTGCCCGAGCAGGACCAGCCCCTCGCAGAGGACGCCGGCGACCAGGCCGGCGAGGGCCACCTCCGGCCGCGCGCGGATGAGCGGCATGAGCGCCAGGGGTGCGGCGAGATGCAGCGCCCAGATCACCACCAGCATCCATGCCCGGGCGCTCAGCAGGCTGTGGCAGGCGCCGGCCGCGGCGATGGCCAGGAAGACCAGGCCGAGGATGCCGGCCAGCCCGGGCCTCAGGGCGGCGGGGCTGCGCATGCCACGCAGCATCAGTCCGGTGGCGGTGGCGGCGGCCAGCAGCACCAGGTAGAACAGGTTCGGCAGATCGGTCGCCTCACCGCTCCAGATCAGCGGCCGCAGCAGCGGCAGCGTCATCAGCCAGAGCAGGCCGGCGCGTTCGAGCCAGCTGGCCAGTCGCCGCAATGCCAGGTCGCTCTCGCCGTGCTCTGCGTTCACAGCTGCGCACCCTGCCCCGCGCTCGCTCCCGTGCAAGGCATGCCGGCAGCTGGCCGTCCGCTGACCACCAGGTGCCTTTGGCTACGGAGGCGGATGGGGGCTGCTGCCGGACGGCAGCGATTCATTGTAATCGGCGGGGCTGTTCCACTGCACCCCGAGGGTCCCGGTGGAATTGGTCAGCGCGGTCGCCTTGAGCAGATCCCAACGCTGGGTCGAGGAGTCGAAGTGGAAGACGATGTCGTCGGTGATGTCATCGGGCGTGCCCGCGGCGCTGCGCAGATCGATCGACTGGGTGAAGGAGAATGCCACCCCGCCGCCGGCGGGAGTGCCATTGACGATGTGCCAGCTCAGGACATTGACCGGCTGGTTGCCGAAGGCATCGCACATGTGGGTGGCGGTCATCGGCGTGGTCGCCGGCATGCAGGCATTGGCCCCAGTGGCGGTGACCAGGCTGCGCACCGTGGGGGTGAAGAAGGGTTCGGCGCCCATGTTCCTGGGCGTTTTATAGATGAAGTACCAGGGATCGCAGCGGAAGGCGAGCCCGTATTGCGGGTTGCTCTCGGTTGTATCCGTCAGGCTGCCCAGGCGGGAATAGGTGTCCAGGTAGGTCGACACCGAATGGGTGAGCTGATTCATCATGTCCATGGTCTTGGCCTTCATGGACATCTTGCGCATCAGTCCGAGGGCCGCCAACAGCAGCGAGGCCAGGATGGCGATGATGGCGATGACTACCAGCAGTTCGACCACGGTGAAGCCCAGGCGAATCGAGTTCCGGCTGGTACGGGGGATCATTTCAGCTCCAAGGGAGCGCTGAGGAAGCAGTTCTCCAGGTGCGAGCCCACCGTGCGCTTGCCCCACTTGATCCCCTGCCAGGGCGGATTGTCGAAGCCGGTCTCATTGAAGGCGTGCAGCTCGGTCATGCCGGCCGGATCGGAAGTCTGGTCCTGCTGGCAGATCTGGTTGGCCTGCTTCCAGATCACGAACATGTTCGTCCCGGGCTGGGTGGCATACAGCGAGTTGCTCCAGCTCTCGGCCCAGGTGAGCGGCAGCTGCGCACCCGGCATGGCGCCGGGATAGGTCATCATCCAATCGGTCATCGAGGTCGAGGTCAGCGTCTGCGCGTTGTTGAGGCGGGCATAGGTGCCAGACGCCGCCACGCTGATATAGATGCTGCGCGCATATTGGTAGACCTGGAGCGCCTGGGTCTGGAACGGGTTCGGGTTGAGGTAGGCATTGGTACCGAATTCGTAGGGTGGCGTGGTCTGCGCTGACGGCGCGCTCGGGATCGGCATCACGGTCGGGGGCTGGAACAGCGCATAGGCCACCACCAGCGGGTTGCCCCATTTATCGTTCCACGGTTCACGCTGGGCGCGGTCGGTGGTGTAGAGGTCGCGCATGTACTCGTAATGGCCGGACTGCGCGAGATCGACATAATTGTCGCCCGAGGTGTACTGCCCCGAGTTGGTGGGATCGGTATAGGGCTCGTCGTTGAGCACGTTGGCCGCATGCAGCAGGTTGATGGTCTGGTAGGGGCACAGGTTGCGCAGCACGTGGTGCTCGGGCGTCAGCGGGACGGTCGAGGGCGTGAAGGTGCCACCGGTGCTCGGCAGGACCAGCGGGAACGGCGCCTTGCCCCAGGGGAAGTTGAACAGGTGGTCATCCATGTCGGTGGTCGCAGTGCCGGTCACATAGGCCGTGGTCGGCTGCGCCGCCTCCATGAACCACTGGCCGAGGTTCGCCGCCGGGAAGGCATCGAAGACCGTGGTCGTGCCGAAGCTGGTGTTGAAGACGCCGGTGGTGTCGAACGCCACCACGCCCTCGAAGCGCGGGAAGCCCGACTGCGGGGGCGAACCTGCATAGGGAGTCCAGGGGTCCTGCGAGATCACCTGCTTCTGCAGCATGTAGGCGGCCGAGCCCTCCTGCTGACCGACCTCTGACAACCCCTTGGTCACCGCCTCCATGCGCTGCATGGTCACCAGCTTCATGGCGCTGAACTTGACCGTCGAGACCATGACGATGGTCAGGCTCGCGAGCAGGGCGATGATGGTGATCACCACCAGGAGCTCGATCATGGTGAAGGCGCGGCGCATGGACGTCATTGCTGCTCCTCGACCCGCTGGACGATGTTGTCCTTCGAACCATCGGTGTCATCGCCGCTCGGGCTCGCTTCCGGATCGCTGCTGTCGAGGATGTGGTTGGGGCCGGGATTGTACTGGAAGGCCCCATCCGCACCGGCGCTCATCAGGCGGATGCCGCCTTGCGAGGAGATGGTGTAGAGCACCTCGACGCCCCAGGCGTCGTAGATCGCCAGCCCTGGAAGACGGTAATGCACCCAGATGCCGCCGCCGCCGCCGCCGGCGCCGCTGGCGAGGCTGAAGTTCTGGGTGTTGGTGCCGGTATAGTCCGCGACCCCGCCGGTGACGTAGACGCAGCCCGGCTGCCAGGTGGTCGCCGGCTTGGCGTCGGTATAGAGCATCGGCAGCTGGGTGGTGTCCGCGGACAAGCCGCTGGGCGGCGTGCCTGACGAGGTGATGTTCTTCGGGTTGATCGGATTGCGGAAGGCGTTGTCCGAGTTCGTCAGCGTGGTGCCTCCGGACATGTTGGCGGCGGTGGTGGGATCGGCCGAGTGCAGGGCATTGAGGCTGCTCAGCTCGGCCTGCACATTGCTCGAGCCGAAGACGTAGTCGATGGCCTGCTTGTTGGACAGCGGATGGCCGAAGGTCGGATCGACATCCTGGTTGTCGGTCGGGATGGTGTATTGCTGCAGCGCCGCGGTGGTCAGGGTGGGGTAGAGCGTCGCCGACAGGCTCGGCTGGCCCTGGAGCGGCTTGGGCAGGAGGATGTACTTGGTGACGCGCTTCTGCAGCGCGCCGAGGGTGCCGATGTATTCGCGCTTCATGCCGAAGAGCAGGTAGGAGGCCTGGTCGGCGTAGAGATCGCTGGGCAGCAGCAGATCGTTGGCGCTCGAGTTGCCGGAACCGCCTGGCAGCTGGGTGGTGCTGAGCAGCCCTTCCAGCGCCACCGAGGCGGTGTCCAGCGCCGTTCCCGCATTGACCGAGCCGGGAGCGTCGTTCGGCGGAGTGAAGCGCTTGAACTGGAAGCGCGGAGCGCGCGAGCCGGCCAGCGGATGCTCGACCGGGCTTACCGAGCCGCCCTTGCTGGCGATGGTCAGGTTGATGCCTTTGCTCACCGCAGCGAGGATGGTGCGGGTCTTCTCGCGCTTCGAGCCGATGCCCAGCGCCTGGGCACCGGTGAGGATGAGCGCGGCGAGCACGGAGATGATGGCGATAACCACCAGCATCTCGATCAAGGTGAAGGCCTGGCGGGAACGATGCGGCATGGAGGCGTCCAGCTGGGGTGGTCGGGCCGCGGTCAGGTCAGAAGAGATCTTGGGCATTGGCCAACCCGACGCTGTAGATCGACAGCGCGACGCAGTACTGCTGGTCCAGCGAACAGACGCCGAAGACCGTCGGCCCGATGGTGGCGATCGCCGGCGTCCCGGTGGCGGTATTGGCCGGGATGCTCGGGGTTCCGACATTGCCCAGGGTGGTCGAGGTGGCGCCGCTGGCGATGACGAATCCGGTGCGGTACTGGTAGTACCAGGCGACCACCGTACCGGGCTGCTGCAGGGTATAGACGGCCTTGGACCCCGGACCGCCGCCGCCGGAGATGGCGTTGAAGGGCATGACATTGGCGTTGAAGGTCTGCTTGCTGACATACTGGTTGGTGTTGTACTGCGTGGTCAAGCCGATGGATGAGGCATTCATGCTGCCGGCAGGCACGGTATCGTAGATCAGCACCGCGTAGGCCGATCCGCTGCTCGGCACGACCACCGCGACGCCGTAGTACAAGGCCACGGTGGGCGGCCCCGAACGGGTGCGGGCCAGCTGACGCGCCTGCGAGGCGACGCGCATGATGGAATTGGCGGCATCATGGACGCGGCCTTTGCGGATCGCCGGGTAGATGCTCGGCACCGTCATCGCCACCAGCAGGATGACGATCGAGATCACCACCATCAGCTCGATGGCGGTGAAGCCGCTGCGTGCGCCAGGACGCCGGTGGAGCTCAGTTCGAACCATAGGTCGCCCAGCTCTTGAGGTCGTCAGCGGTATCATCGGTCATGTCCGGACCCGCAGACCACACGCCGAACCAGGCGGAGCCGTAGGTATTGGCGGCGAAGGCGATGCGCAGCGGCTGCTTCCAGCTGTCGATCGGCTGGTGCTTGGAGTTGACGAAGCGGTGGTCGATCGAGGGCTGGCACATGTCGTAGAAGCCGGAGTAGCCGGATACCCACAGGCCGTAGGCCTTGGCGGGGTTGTTGGCGAAGAAGCTCGCATTCGGCAGCATGCCATCGCGATTGTCCACCTTCGGTTCCCCATCGAGGGTGGTCAGACCGCTGCCGCCGAGCGACTTGGAGGTGTCGTTGGTCAGGGTGGGGTTGGGCGGGGTGCCATCGATCGAATCGTACTTCTTGCCCAGGCTCGGGTTGTGGGCATTGATCAGGCAGTCGGGCTGGTTGGTATTGCTCGGATCGTTGGGGTTGGCGCCGTTGAGGTCCCACAGGTACATGGTGTGGGTGGTCGGCTGGCCGTTGGTGAGCACCAGGGTCGGGGTGCCGCCGGGGGTCGACGGCGCCGTCATGTCGCACCAGCTCCAGGTCTTCTGCCCGTAGGTGGTGATCGCCGCGGCCACCGCCTGGACCAGCGTCTGGGTCGCACCGATGTCAACCTGGCGCTTGATGAACTTGTAGGCCGGGAAGCCCATGGCCGCGAGCACCGCCATCACCGAGATCACGACGATCAGCTCGAGCAGGGTGAAGGCCCTGCGATTCCGCTGCCAGCCAGGCTTGACCATGCTCAACCCCACAGACCGACAACGTGACTGCCACCGATCAGCAGGGCAAGACCCAATACGCGGCAGACCAGCACGTCCCCGTCACCCACTGCGAGGCGACGGCGCATCAGCCGCGAAAACACGCTGGCTTCGAGCTGCACCAGGGGACGGGCGGCGAGCACCAGGGCGATGCCGGCGATGCCGCAGACCAGGGCGACCAGGTTGGTCAGCAGCGACTCCCGCAGGTGCTCGGTCAGCGCCGAACCCATGATGATCGCCCCCAGCGCCACGCAGCCCACCAGCAGGTGGCCCACGCTCAGGCGGACCTGGCGCTTCGGCGGACGTTGGGGCAGGAGCTGCATGGCCGCCTGCACCAGCCCGGAGGGCGAGCGGTTGGCGTGGCGGATGTCCTGGGCGTGCTGGAGCAGCATCTGGTCGAGGGCCTCGAGCCGCTTGGCCTGCGCCTGCACCTCGGTGCTGGTCGCCAACAGCCGCTCGGCACCGACTGCTTCGGCCCGGGTGGCCTCACCGTCCTGGTAACGCTGGAGCAATCGTAGATCAGCTGACATAACAACCACCTCGTGTGCCACTACCAGGACGTCCTGGTGAGTACCAAACCGGACAGGCGCGCAGCAGTTTCCCATTCCAGTCTAGGGCCGAGGGCAGCTACGCAAGGGTCTGCCTCATTGTCGCTTATGCCCTCGAGCGCCAAGCACTCCCCCGCCACCCCTCCCGCGACGAGGGGCGCATTCCTGCCACCGGCTGGCCGCCCCGCAGGCGCCGTGCCGAGAACGGACACAACCGTCAGTCGACCACGCCACTCAGGGCACCCCACCCCACGCCCAGCTCCCCACAGCAGAAGATCAGCGAGGCGGGCACCGCCTTGCGCCCGCCACGCAGTGGCCAGACTGGGGTTTGCGAACGCGGCAGCGCCCTGCCACCCGGTCGCAGTCGCATGAGCGCTCCGCTTCCTCCTCGTCCCGGCTGGCTGTCAGGCAGCATGCTCCGCCAGGGCATGGCCATCTCCGTCTATGAGGGCATCGTCGTCGGCGGCATGCTGGCCACCTGCGAGATGTTCCTGGTGCCCTTGCTGCAGAATCGCCTCGATGCCTCGGCGAGCGAGATCGGCCTGCTGACCGTCGTGCCGATGATCGCCTTCGCGCTGATGGGCCCGGTGGTCAGTCCGCTGATCCGCTCGATGGGCGGCAACAAGCGCTGCGTGCTCATCACCAGCGTCTTCCAGATCCTCTGCCTGTTCCTGCTCAGCATCCCCCTGCACCATCGCCATGCGCCCTGGGCGGTGCCCACCGCCCTGGCGCTGTCCATCGGCATCACCTTCGTCGGCGGTGTCGGCGGCCCGGCCTGGCTGAGCTGGATGGGCAGCCTGGTGCCGCGGCGGCTGCAGGGACGCTATGTCGGCTACCGCAACCGTCTGGTCATCCTCAGCAAATTGGCCTTCGCCGCCGGCTTGACAGGAGTCATCGCCCTGCTGCCGGAGGATCAGGGACTGTGGGGGTTGCAGATCGTCCTGGTGGTGGGCGCCCTATCGCGCACCGCCAGCCTGGTGCTACTGGCACGCCAGCCCGAGCCGGAACCGCGCCCGACTCACTCGAGCGCCGATTCGCAGCATCTCGCCGCCAGCGGCGGCATGATGCACTTCCTGCGCAACCTGACCCGCTCCGAGATGGGACGCTGGACCATCGTCTGGGCCATGCTCCAGTTCGGCGTGGCGCTATCGGGCCCTTACCTGGTCAGCTACATGATCGCCGCCGGCCCAGAAGGGCTGAATCTCAGCGCCTGGCCCTACTTCGTGCTCCTCTACACCGCCACCGTGACGCGCCTGGCGGTGATGCCCTTCGTCGGCCGGCTGATCGAGCTCTACGGCCCGTCCGCGATGTTGCGGGTGGCGGTCGCCGGCATCGTCCTCATCCCCATCCCCTGGGCCCTCAGCCGCACGCTCAGCGTGCTGGTGGTCAGCGAGATGTTCAGCGGCCTGTGCTGGTGCATCGCCGAGATCGCGGTGGGCGTGCTGCTGTTCAGCTGCCACCGCCATCCCACCCATCGCGCCCGCCTTATCGGCTACCACCAATCGGTGGTCACCCTGGCGGGCATGCTCGCCGCCCTAACCGGCAGCCTGCTGCTGGCCAGGGACGCAACACCGGTAGCGCATGAGACCGTCGGCCACCTGCTGCCGGCGATCGGCGGCAGCCCCTATCACAGCCTGTTCCTGCTCGGGGCGGCGGCGCGGCTGCCCGCACTGCTTTTCGCCTGGAAGCTGCTGCCGACCCTGCGCCCGCTGCGCGACGATGAGCATCAGGACCTGTGGAGCACCCTGCCCGGGACGACCATGGCGCTGAGCGTCGGCCGTGGCCTGATCGGCTACTTCCGGCGCCCCGAAGAGTGATTGCCGCGCGCGTGCGGCACGGCACGCCCTTGCCCCCCTCTGGCGCTGGCGATACCGTGGGCGCAGTGCGCCTATGAGCTCCATCAAACCCAGCACCGGCAACCATCCGCTGAACGCCTCCGCCAGCCGCCATCTGCGCGCCGAGGTGGTGGCGATGTCCGCCTACACCCCCGGCGAGCAGGTGCTGGACTGCATCAAGCTCAATACCAATGAATGCGCCTGGGGGCCATCGCCAGCGGTGCTCGAGGCCCTGCGCTCGTGCGGGGCGGACGCCCTGCGGCTGTATCCGGACCCGCTGTCGCGCCGTCTGCGCGAGCTCAGCGCCGAGCGCTACCAGGTCGCCTACGACGAGGTGCTCGCCGGCAACGGCTCGGATGACTGCCTGACGATGATCTACCGCGCCTTCCTCGGCGCCGGCGACCTGGTGGCGACCCCGTCCCCCACCTACGGGCTCTATGACACCCTGGCCAGCATCCAGGGCTCTGCGATCGAGCACCTGGACTACCTGCCCGACTGGCAGCTGCCGCGCAACCTCGCCCGCGTGGGGTCAAAGCTGGTGATCGTCGCCAACCCCAACAACCCCTCTGCCACCCTGACGCCAGTGTCCGAGCTGCGGCGGCTCGCCGATGCGCACGATGGCATCCTGGTGGTCGACGAGGCCTATGTCGACTTCGCCCTGGGAGCCGGACTGGATGCCAGCCTGCTGCCGCATCTGCACCAGCACCCCAACCTGATCGTGCTGCGCACCTTCTCCAAGAGCTACAGCCTGGCGGGAGCCCGCCTGGGGCTGCTGTTCGCCCATCGCGACCTGGTCGGCCAGCTGCTCAAGGTCAAGGACAGCTACAACGTCAATGCCCTGACCCAGGCGCTCGGCTGCGCCGCGATCGGCGACCGCGACTACCACCGCGAACTGGTGGCGCGCACCCTCAGCGAGCGCCAGCGCCTCGAGCAGTCCTTGAAGCGGTTCGGCTGGAGCTGGCCGGCGAGCGCGGCGAACTTCCTGCTGGTCGAGGTCGGCGCGCGCGCGGGAGAGCTCTACCGGGCGCTCAAGGCGCGCAAGGTGCTGGTGCGCTGGTGGGACCGCCCGGAACTTGCCACCAAGCTGCGCATCACCGTCGGACGCAGCGAGCACACCGAGCAGCTGGTGCGCTTGCTCGAGGAGCTCCGGTGACGGACGACCGTGGGTACCGCACGCGCGCGCTCACCATCCTCGGTGCGACGGGATCGATCGGCATCAGCACCCTGCAGGTCGCCGAGCACCTGGGCATTCCGATCTATGCCCTGACCGCCCATTCCAAGGTCGAGCAGCTGGCGGCGCAGGCCAAGGCCTGCCGAGCAGCGGTGGCAGTGGTCGCCGATCCCTCGTGCTACGCCGAACTCAAGCGCCTGCTCTCGGGCAGCGGCATCCGGGCGCTGGCCGGTCCGGCAGCGCTGAACGAGGTCGCCCAGGATCCCGGCACCGGCGCGATCGTCACCGCGATCGTCGGCGCAGCCGGCCTCGAGGCGACGATGGCCGGGGTGCAGGCCGGCAAGCGCGTCTGCATCGCCAACAAGGAGCCGATGGTGATGGCCGGCGATCTGATCATCGCCGCGGCGGCAGAGAGCGGTTCTCCCATCCTGCCCATCGACAGCGAGCACAACGCCATCTTCCAATGCCTGGAAGGCCATCATCAAAGCGAGGTGTCCGAGATCCTGCTCACCGGCTCGGGCGGCCCCTTCCGCACCATCCGCGACCTGAGTGCGGTGACCCGCGAGCAGGCGCTCAAGCATCCGACCTGGAGCATGGGCCCGAAGATCACCATCGATTCCGCCACGCTGATGAACAAGAGCCTGGAGATCATCGAGGCGCGCTGGCTCTTCGGCATCGAGCCCGAGCGCATCCGCGTGCTCATCCATCCGCAGAGCGTGGTGCATAGCATGGTCAGCTTCCGCGATGGCTCGGTCCTGGCGCAGCTGGGCCGGCCGGACATGCGCGTGCCCATCCAGTATGCGCTGACCTGGCCAGAGCACGTCCCCGGTCCGGTGAAGGCCCCCGATTTCGCCCAGCTCGCCGCCCTGACCTTCGAGACTCCCGATAGCGAGCGCTTCCCGTCGCTGCGCATGGCCTATGCCGCAGCGCGCATGGGTGGCGTGGCTCCGACGGTGATGAATGCCGCCAACGAGATGGCGGTCGCCGCCTTCCTTGCCGGCAGATCGACCTTCCTCGACATCTTCCGCACGGTCGAGCACGCCCTGTCCCAGGTCGTCGCCGGTGGCCAGACCACACTCGGCGACATCATCGCCGCGGATGCCGATATCCGCGCCCGCCTGGCCCGGTGAGCGCATGAGCGGCAAACGCATCCTGCTGATCTCGAAGACGCCGCTGGTGGCGCGACTTGAAGGCGGCGTCCTCGGCCGCCTCTCGCATAGCGGGGTGATCGACCTCGAACGGCTCAAAGCCGCAGCGAGCAACCATGAGCAGACCATCCTCGCGGTCAGGCGCGCGCTCGCCCAGCACCGCATCAATGAATGGCAGGTCGATCGCCTGCAGCCGCGCGACGCCGAAGGCAAGGATCTGGTGGTGACGGTGGGCGGCGACGGCACCGTCCTGACCGCCAACTCGCTCGACAGCGAACTGCCGATGATCACCGTCAATTCCGATCCTGGCGGATCGGTCGGCATGTACACCCGCTGCGATGGCAGCAGCTTTCCGGCGCTGTTCGACGCCTGGCTCGCTGGCCGCTCGCAGGTCGAATGCATCCCGCGATTGCAGATGCGCATCGATGGCGGACAGGCGTGGCGCATCCTCAACGAGTGCCTGTTCGCCAGCGCCAACCCCGCAGCCATGACCCGCTATCTGCTGGAGATCCCCGAGGCCCCGGGCTCCAGCTCCTGGCGGCGCGAGGAGCAGCGCTCCAGCGGGGTGTGGATCGCGACCGCTTCGGGCAGCACCGCGGCCATTCACAGCGCCGGCATGCAGACCGCAGAGGCGCATGGCCCGGCGCTGCTGTTCCTGGTGCGCGAACCGTTCCAGGGCCTGCGCCGCATGGATCTGCTGCAGGGGCGTCAGCTCCCGCCCCTGGGTCTGCGCCTGACGCCGGCGATGCCCGGGGTCTCGATCTTCATCGATGGGCCGCACATCCATCGCAGCGTGCCCCCAGGGTCGCTGGTGGAGTTCAGCGCCAGTCCGATCCCCCTGCGCCTGCTCACTCTGCCCCCCGGCCCTGAGGGAGGCCAGGCTGGCGGGCAGGACTGAGGCTACTGGCTGATCTGGGTGATGGCGCTGTAGGGGACCTGCTGGCTGCCGACCGTGAGCTGGACATTGCCGTTGCTGTCGAAGGACACCCCGGTCACCACCCCGCTGCCGCTGCTCGCCGCGGTGGTCGCGGTCGCCGACTGGTTCCAGCCGACCGTCGTCCCGAGCATCTGCTGAGCCACAGTCGACAGCGTGTTGGGATTGTTGCCGGCAGGCATCACCTGGGTGACGTTGGCGATCGGGTAGTCGTAGCCCCCGACGGTGACGTAAACCGATTGGTTGATGTCCTTGAAGGAGGTCACCGTGCCGGTCACCGTGCCGCTGCCGACGTTGGGGTTCAGGCCCTCGCTCTGCTCCGTCGCCTGGTCGGCGGCGCTGAGCTGCTGCTGCTGGACGTTGACCTGCTGGCCGATCATCTGCTGGGCGAATTTGAGGTTGTCCTGATACGCCTGGGCCTGGGTATTGGCCAGCTGCTGCATCGATTCCATCTCTTGCACCATCTGCGAGGTATCTTCCGGCTGGGTCGGGTCCTGGGTGGTGATCTCGGCCAGCATGATCTGCATGAAATTGGCGTTCTGCAGCGCCGCTGAGGTCGCAGTCGCCGCTGCCGCGCCGGTGGCGGTGGTCGAGTTGGTCGGCGGCAGGACGGACGGATCCATGCTGGTCGAGATCATATGAGCGCCTCCACGACCCCCATCAACGCAACCGCCATGCCATATGCCGCGGGCGCCCAGAAAGGTCGGCTGATGTGATTGGCACAGCCGTGTGACAGCTCGCAAGAGGTCCGTTGTCCGGGGCTTGTGTCGGCCCAGGCATCCTTTCAAGTAGGCAGGTCATGATTCAAGGCCTCATCAGCGACATCCATGGCAACCTCGCTGCACTGAATGCTGTGATCGCTGATATGGAGGAGAACGGGGCCGAAAGGGTCATCTGCCTGGGGGATGTGGTCGGCTATGGTCCATTTCCCGGGGAATGCCTGGACCTGGTACGCCGCTGCGGCGCGGTCCTGATGGGCAACCATGAGGAGGCGCTGCTGTTCGGAGCGGAGAACTTCAACCCCCGCGCCAAGCGGGCCATCGACTGGACGCGTGACCACCTCAAGACCGCTGGCGATGAGGTGACGCGCAAGAACCGCTGGCAGATCCTGCAGAATCTGCAGCTGCACGCCCAGGATGGGCCGTTCCTCTTCACCCATGCCAGCCCGCGGCAGCCGACACGCGAATACGTGATGCCTCGCGACATCACCAATTCAGCGAAGATGAACGAGATCTTCTCGCTGATCAGCCATGTCTGCTTCGTCGGCCACACCCACATCCCGGGCGTCTTCCTGGAAGACCTGTCGTTCACCCCGCCGGGCGACCTGTGGGGTCACACCTACTTTGTCGAACCGCGGGAGAAGGCGCTGATCAACATCGGCTCGGTCGGCCAGCCGCGCGATGGCGACACCCGCGCCTCCTACTGCCTGCTGGATACCGACCCCGGTGCGCCGCGGGTGGTGTTCCGGCGGGTCGAGTACAACGTCGAGGAGACCGCTCGCGCAATCGAGCAGAACCCCTACCTCGACAACTACCTCGCCGAACGCCTGCGGGTCGGCCGCTGACCCCCCCTCAGCGTCCGTTCCCGAAGCGCTGCAACTCTCCACAAATCCCTGCCTACCCGCTGGTTGTTACCCCCGGGATAGTCAGTAGTTTAGCCGCACATGGATCAACGGTCGCCCAAGACACAACGCCCCGATGCCGTGCCCCCGGCCAGCAACGGAGCACGTGCAGCAAGTTCGATGATCAGCCAGGTGAAGGCCCGCCTGGCCGATGATCAGCAGTGGGGCTATTTTGCGCTCAATGGCAAGTGGATCTGCCCCTTCTGCCTGAGCCCAGTGGCCCGGCGGGCGGGCAAGACGCGCGAGGATTCCATCGTCGTCCACCTCGAGAGCTGCCGTAATTACCACGCCGGCAGGGGCGCCACCCAAACCGCTGAGATCATCGCCCGGCGCCAGCAGTTCGAGAATCTCGTCCATCTCGCCGACACCGACAACTCCTGGCGCGTCTACGATCCCACCGGCTGCTGGTTCTGCCCGGCGTGCCTGGAACGGGTGCCGACCGTGCGGGTCCAGGGGCAGCAGCTCAACAGCTTCGTCTACCAGGCGATGGCCGATCACCTGGGACGCTGCACCGCCTACCAGCGCGGTGCCCGTCCCAGTCCCGAGGAGGTGCAGAACGCCCGTGATCGCGCCGCCCGCCTGCCGGCGCTCTGGCAGTATGTGCAAAGCCAGCTGCAATTCCCAGCCTGGCGCTATCTCGACGCGCAGGGGATGTGGATTTGCCCCTGCTGCCTGAGCCATGTCAGCCAGGTGCGGGTCACCGGGGATGCAGACTGGCAGCGCGCACCGGAGGGCATGGTCCAGCACCTCATCTCGCAATGCCGCGCCTATGCCCAGGACCCCAGCCAGTGCCAGCCGGAGACGGCGGTCCGCCAGGCGGCCTCGGAGACGCCCCAGGCCGCCCCGCCAGCCGTGCTGCCGATCTCTCGCGTCACCACCCCCCTGCCCGGCATCCGCACCCCGCTGCCGGTGGGGCGCAACACCCCTGCCGGGGGTGTGCCCATCGCCCGACTGGTAAGCCCGCCCACGCCGAGTGAGCAGAAGACGGTCGGCAAGTCCATCGATACGACACCGACACGCAGGCCGCGCTCGCTGCGCCCGATGGTCACACCCGCCGTGCCTGCGCCGCCAGCGACGCCACCGCCGTCGCCTGCCGTCGCGCCGCCGGTGACGCCTCCGCGCGTGGCCCTGCCGGTGACACCGCCCGAGCCCGCTGCCGCAGCGGCCGCCGAACCGCGCAAGGACGATACGCTGTTCGGCACCTTGAGGCAGAACTTCCTCGATGAGACGCCGCTGGGTGCGCTCACCGAAGGTGAGGTCCCGCGTGCAGAGCCGGCTGCGCATCCTGACGAAGCCGGGGCGTCCGCCGAGGAGCAGGGCGGATTGAATTGGATGGATGCGATGGAGATGGAGTCGCCACAGCCCGACGTGCGGGTGTCGGAGAGCACCGACATGATCAAGGCAGTAGCGGTGCAGCAGGGTCTGATGCAGAAGCCTCCGGAGATCCCGGGCTTCCGCTGCGCTGCCGCATTCGAGCCATGCTCCGACATCAGCGGCGACTTCTACCAGTTCATCCGCCTGCCTGATGGCCGCATCGGCTTCGCGCTTGGCGACGTCAGCGGACATGGCGTGCAGGCCGGCTTGATCATGTCGATGGCGAAGAAGACCTTCGAGATCTACGCCTCCACCGGCCTGAGCCCGGCCGACACCCTATCGAAGGTCAACGATGCGCTGCACCGCGACCTCGGCGGCCGGCTGTTCATCTCGATGGTCTATGCGCTGCTCGACCCGTCGGCGCGGACGATAACTTGGGCGCGTGCCGGCCACAACCCGAGCCTACGCTTCAACCGCAAGGCCGGCGAGGTCGAGGAGATCCGCCCTCCCGGCATGGTGGTCGGGATGAAGAGCGGCCCGATGTTCCGGCAGAGCATCCAGGAGCAGGTGACCGACCTGCAGGCCGGAGATCTGTTCATCCTCTATACCGACGGCATCACCGAGACCATGAACCTCCAGAATGAGGAGTTCGGGCCGGAACGCCTGATCGACGTGGTCAAGAAGTTCATCGATGCCGGTCCCGATGCGGTGATCGATCGCATCATGGAGATCATCCGCCATTTCCGCGGTCCCAGGCCACCCGCCGACGACTCGACCATCCTGGTCCTCTCGGTCGACTGAACGTTTCACCGGGATTCATCCCTACCATCACCTGCTGCCTATCCTCTCCCCGTGTCCCTCCATGACCCCCATTCCGCATCAGCCCGCCAGCAGTCCCGTCCCGCATCGGGCCATTTCGTGGGAATCTCCGCCTTGAAACTCCAGATGGCGGCGATGACCCACAAAGGCCGGGTCCGCGAACACAACGAGGACGCGCTCTACTTCGATGAGCGCGATCGCGTCACCATCGTCTGCGATGGCATGGGCGGCCACGCCGGCGGCCATATCGCCAGCGAACTGGCGGTTCAGGTGGTCTCCAACGGCTTGCGCCAACTGCGGCCCGCGGACTGGCTCGACGAGGAGCGCGTCATCGAGGTGATGAAGAACGCCGTCTTCGGCGCCAATGATCACATCCTCAGCCGCGCGCGCATCGATCCTGCGCTCTCGGACATGGGCACCACCTTGGTGGCGTGCGCCTTCATGGGCGACCGCGTCATCACCACCAATGTCGGCGACAGCCGCATCTACCGGCTGGCTGGTGGCACGATCGAGCAGATCAGCCAGGATCACAGCCTGGTCGCTGAGCGGGTACGCGCCGGCGTGCTCGACCCGGACAGCGACGAGGCCAATCTGCTCGGCAACATCGTCACCCGCGCGCTGGGGATGGAGCAGGTCACCATCGACATCACGGTCGAGGACCTCATACCGGGCGATGTCTACCTCCTGTGCAGCGATGGCCTCTCGGATCTGATCAGCGAGGAGGAGATGCTCGCCATCGTCCAGCGCGCCAACAGCCTCGAGCAGGCATGCGTGACCATGGTCGACCTCGCCAACCAGCGGGGGGGCATCGACAACATCACTGTCGCGCTCGCGCGTTCGGACGCCTGATCATGCCCACCTTCGACCTCACGATCGCCACCACAGCCCTGCTGGTGATCGATATGCAGGAGCGCTTCCTGCCGGCCATCCCGCTGATCGCCGAGGACCAGCCCTGCGGGCGCAACTGCCGCATGCTGCTGCAGGCCGCCCACCTCCTGGGGGTGCCGACCACCATCAGCGAGCAGTACCCCAGGGGTCTGGGAGAGACCCTGCCCTATCTGCGTGCCGCTCATCCGCAGGCAGTGCGCATGGCCAAGATGCACTTCTCCTGTCTGGATGACCAGGCACTGGAACAGCACCTGGTGGCGCAGCGGCGGCCCTACCTGGTGGTATGCGGGATCGAGACCCAGGTCTGCGTCCTGACCACTACCGCCGACCTGGTGGCCCGCGGCATCACCGTGGTGGTGGCCGGCGATGCGGTCGCCAGCCGCAATCCTGTCCATGTCCCGATGGCGCTGACCGCCCTGCGCGACCTCGGTGCCCTGGTGGTGCCGACCGAGAGCATCATCATGCGGCTGCAGCGCCAGGCCGGTACCGGCCACTTCAAGGCGCTGTCTCAGCTGATCCGCTGAGGCACCACCCCTGGGCGGCCGCCAGGCCCTTGGCCGCCATGCACCAGCTGCTCCAGCTCCCCGGCGGTGATCAGACGTGCCATGCCGGGACCGAGATCGGCTGGCAGCTGCAGGCCGCCGATCCGATCGCGATGCAAGGCGACCACCTCCCCACCCAGGGCGGCGATCATGCGCCGGACCTGGTGATAGCGGCCTTCGTGCAGGATGAGGGTCGCGGTTGCATCACCTGCGCCTGCCTCCCCGTCGAGCGTCAATTCCGCTGGCAGCGTCGGCTTGCTGTCGCCATCGAGCAGCATGCCCTTGGCGCAGCGGCTGATGGCATGGCTGGAGAGCGCACCCCGGTAGCGGATGCGGTAGCGCTTTGCGAGATGCCGACGCGGATTGGTGAGCGCATGGATGAGGGTGCCATCGGAGGTGACGACCAGCAGTCCGCTGGTGTCACGGTCCAGGCGACCCGCGCTCTCCAATGGCAGATGCGCCAGCGCTGCCGGGATCAGCTCCTCCAGCAGCGGCGCCTCGGCAGGATCATGGCTGCAGGCATAGCCGAGCGGCTTATGCAGCACCACGGTGGCCTCGCTCACCCCGATGGCGATCGGCACGCCATCGACACGCACCTGCCCACCTTGGACATGTCGTGCCTGGTCGCGGCACGCCTGGCCATCCACCGTCACTCGACCGGAGCGGATCACCCGCCGGACATCGCTGCGCGAGCCGAACCCGCGGTGGGACAGGAAGGCGTCGAGACGGTCGGACATCGTCGGCCATCCTAGCGCTGACGGACAGCTGGCCAAATGCCAGACCTTTTCGGGTTGCGCCCGTCGGTGGGCATGGCGGAGTGACACCGAAGCGCGACGCAGAGCGCGGCATCAGTTCATTGGGAGCGGATTTGGCACACGGCCAGGATCTTGAACCCGCCCTCCTGGCTCAGGCAGGAGAGCGCACCCAGGCGCGCCAGATCGGCCTCGTAGGGCAGCTGGCGGTTGGCCACCACCAGCAATCTGCCCCCGGGCCTGAGCACGGCGACGGCGGCGCGGAACATCGCCCGCGCGATGCCAAGGTCGTTCGCCATTCCCGCATGGCACGGCGGATTGCAGAGGATCAGGTCGAATCCACTGGCCGGCATGGGCTCGCTGACATCCCACCATGCGATGCTGGCGCACCGGCGCGCGTCCTCCGGCACTCCGGTCGCCAGGGTCTGCGCCACCGCATCGACCGCCCGGATGTCAGCATCGAGGAACCAGGCCTGCGCCTGCGGCCAGCGGCCCAGGGCGGCGCAGCCGAGATGGCCAGCGCCGCAGCCGAGATCGAGGAGCTTCTCCGCGGGCGGCTGCTGCGCCAGGCAGTGGATCAGCTGCCGGGTCCCGGCATCGACGCCACCCTGATGGAAGACCCCCGCTGAGGTGCCGGCGCCTGCGACCCAAGAGGAGGGGCAGGCGGCGGTACGGCTCACGCAGAGCACCCGTGCATGCGAATGATTGGCGAGCACGGCGACCGGGTGGCCGGTATCCTCTGCCAGGCGACGGCCCCAGGAGGCGATGCCGACATCATTGCCGCCTGCGACCAGCAGCCGCCCGTCGCCCTGCAGGGCCGTCCAGGCGGCCACCAGATCGGCGTAGGTCCCCGCGCGTCCCTTCTGCACCCGCACCAGCGCTTGGCGAAAGCCGGCCTGGGGGAGCTGCATGCCACGGGGAACCGTCTCCACTCCCAGTGCGGTGGCCTCGAGATGCTGGGCCTTCCAGGGCAGCACAGCGCAGCCGCCATGGCGCTGGACCGAGCGGAAGGCGTTGAATTCGCACAACGGCACCGGCTCCAGCACCCCGGGGTCGCTCGCCGGATCATCGCGCTCGGCTGCGGGTCGCGGCGGGCCGCTCATCAGCCGGCTGGCGCCTGGTCCCCTGGCTCGGAACGCAGCTCTTCCAGGCGAGCGACATACCGGTCCAGCAGCACCCGCGCCTGGCGCACCGCCTTCAGGCCGGACTCATAGCGGACGAGGGCCTGTTCGAGCGGCAGATCGCCGCCCTCGAGAGCCGCGATCGCTTCTTCGATATGAGCGAACTGATCTTCGATGGATGCCGATTTGGCCATGAGTTCATGATACCTCCCCGATCCGTCCACGCCAGCGCCCGAGCGTCCAGCAGTGTCGCAAGTTGCTCACTATGTTCGTCGACCTTAACCCTTGCCGGGGCTGAGATCGCTGTCTACAGTCCGCATTCACCCTCGATGGTGTGCACGCGCCCCCCAACAGCGGCTGAACGGACTCCATAGAAAAGCGGCTCATGAAATCTGGCCTCTCCATATCCGAAAGCCTGTCAGGCACTGTGCAGATTCTGAAGCTCAGCGGGTACCTGGATGGCCACACCTTCGTCGAGCTGGAACGCGCCCTCGATCGCTCGATCAAGGGCGGGATCACCAGGCTGGTACTCGATCTCGCCGATTTGACCTATATCGCCAGCGCCGGAGTGGGCGTCTTCATCAATGCCCAGCATCAGGTGCGCAAGCTCGGTGGCAGCCTCCAGCTGGTCAACCCGGCGCCATCGGTGCGCGAAGTCTTCGGCATCCTCGGCCTGGAGGCGATCTTCACCATCCATGCGACGGTCGACCAGGGCGTCAAAGCGGCTCTCGCACCCTGATCGCTCCCTGACGCCTGGTCAGCACATCCGGACGGTCCCCCATGGCCGTATGAGAGAGGGCAGACCATGTACATCAACCTCAAGGACGTCGAACGGCTGGCGCGCAGCATGCATGCCCAGCGCCTGGACCCGGCATATATCCGCCATTACCTGCAGGAGACCTACCAGGTCGATGACAAGCTCATCGACACGGTTTTCGAAACCGTCGGCGTGGGCAAGAAGAAGGGCGTTAGCATCGTTGAGGGAACCGGCAAGCCGACCGTGCGCCGACGCGAGTTCACCTGAGCTGCCGGCTCTGATCCAGTTGTGCCGGGATCACGTGCCCGGACGCTTCCACCCGGACGGCGATGGCGCACCCGGAGCAGGCGGCTGACCGCCGGGAGCGCCGGGAGCGCCGTGAGCGCCTGGAGCACTGGGCGGTCCAGCGGGGGCATTCTTGGCCTCGGTCTTCTGATTCGCCTGGATCAGCGCAGCAGCAGCCTCGACATCATGGCCCAGGGCCTTGAGCTTCTTGGCCATGTCCTCCTTGTCGATCGAGCGGTCATAGGCCTCCATCGGCTCGACCGAATCGGCCTTCACCATCTTCTCCAGCGCGTCGTTGAGCAGTTGCATGCCGTAGCGCGCTCCGGTCTGCATCTGCGACGGGATCTGGTAGGTCTTGCCTTCACGGATGTTGGCGGCGACGCCAGGGGTGACGAAGAGGATCTCCTGGGCGGCCAGGCGCCCACCACCCTTCTTCTTCAGCAGGTTCTGCGCCACCACACCACGCAGCGAACCGGCGAGCATCAGGCGGATCTGCTCCTGCTCCTCAGCCGGGAACTGGTTGATGATGCGGTCCACGGTCGAGGATGCGGTCGAGGTATGCAAGGTACCGAACACCAGATGCCCGGTCTCGGCAGTCTCGATGGCGATGCGCGTGGTCTCGAGATCGCGCATCTCACCCACCAGGACGATATCCGGGTCCTCACGCAGCGCGGCACGCAGTGCGGCGGCGAAGCTCTTGGTGTGCTGATGCACCTCGCGCTGGTTGACCAGGCACTTCTTGGCCGGATGGACGAACTCGACCGGGTCCTCGATGGTGATGATGTGCTCTTTGCGATGGGCGTTGATGTGATCGATCATCGCTGCTAAGGTAGTGGATTTGCCTGATCCGGTCGGACCCGTGACCAGCACCAGCCCCTTCTTGTACTCGCACATGCGCAGCACCGCAGGCGGCAGTCCCAGTTGCTCGGCGCTGAGGATCTTGTCGGGAATGCGCCGAAACACCGCTCCCGGGCCATTGCGGTCGACGAAGTAGTTGGCGCGGAACCGGCCACAGCCCTCGAGCGCATAGGCGAAGTCGGCGTCCCAGGTCTCCTCGAACTGCTTGCGCGACCGGTCAGGAGCGATCTCGAGCAGGATCTGCTTCACCTGGTCCTTGGAGAGCTTGGGCACGCCTTCCAGCGGCACCATATCCCCAGACTCGCGAATCATGGGCGTATGCTCGCTGGTCATGTGCAGATCCGAGGCCTTCTTCTCGGTCATCATGCGGAACAGGTTGTCGATCCAGGCCATGTGGGTGCTCCTCGGCAGACATCGGTGCTCGCTATCGCGACCATCTATCTTGTCCGCATCGCCACCCAGCTGTCCAGCGCCGATCGGCACTGCCAGATCACCGGTCCGGCAGGCGCATCACTGACACCCCATGCATACGAGGCTGGTTTTGCCGCCTCTTTGCCCTACCCACCTGGAAGATTGGTGTAGACATGGGGAATTTGTCGCTAGAACGTGCATGTCTTCATTCAAACCACCCTTTTACGGGAGAGAAATCTCATGGCCAAAGCCCCAAAGAAAGCCTCCGCACTCCTGCCCAAGCCCAAGGACAAGGGCTACACCAAGGGCAAGCTCATCGCCCATCTCGCCGCTGCGGTCACCGCATCAGGCGTGGGCGACGTGAGCAAGAAGCAGATTGCCAGCACGCTCGACGAGCTGGCCAATGTGCTCTTCCAGTACGCTCCGGTCGGCGCTGTGCTCCCCGGTCTCGGCAAGCTGGTGCTGCGCACCATCCCGGCCAAGCCCGCGCGCACCATCATCAGCTTCGGCAAGGAGATCAAAGTCTCGGCCAAGCCCAAGAGCCAGAAACTGGTCTTCCGCTTCAGCAAGGACGCCAAGTCCAAGTTCGCCAAGTGATCTAGGCGCTTCGGCGCCAGATGTTCGCTCATCGCACCCTCTCCGGTCAGCCGGAGAGGGTGCTTTGTTTCCAGCCGTTCACCGGCTCCCGGATGCGGTGCCGATGCCCAAGGCGGAACGCTGGGCGCGGTACAGCTCATCAATGCCCTGATGCGCAGCATCGAGGAGCTCGTCGAGCTGGGCGCGCGGGAATGCAGCCCGCTCTCCCGTGCCCTGGACCTCGATGAAACCACCATCGCGCATCACCACGTTCATGTCCACCTCGGCTATGCTATCCTTGGCATAATCCAGATCGACCTCGATCTGCGACGACACCACCCCGACGCTGATGGCCGCCACCTGCCCGAGCAGATAATGGCCTGGCCCGCTCTTGCCCTGCTGCGCGGCCAGGGCGGTGAGCGCGTCGTAGAGCGCGACCCATCCGCCGGTGATCGCCGCCGTGCGCGTCCCCCCATCCGCCTGGATCACATCGCAGTCGATCAGCACGCTGACCTCGCCGAGCTTGTCGAGATCGACCGCCGCTCGCAGGCTGCGGCCGATGAGGCGTTGGATCTCCACGCTGCGACCGTCCTGCTTCGCCCCGTCCCGGCGCTTTCGCGGCGAGGTCGAACCAGGAAGCATCGCATACTCGGCGCTCAACCAGCCGCCCCCGCTGCCACGCCGGTGCGGCGGCAGCTCCTTTTCAAGCGAGGCGGTGCAGAGCACTCGCGTCGATCCGAAGCTGACCAGGCACGAACCGGCCGGGTGCTTGACGAATTGGCGTTGGAAGGTCACGGGACGTTGCGGCATGGCGGTTCACTCTGGGTTGGGACGATGGATGACGGCACCCTGGCGGCGCCCACACGGATGCCAGGAGATTGCGGCAGCCGGGCTGCTGGAGACTCAGCTGCGTGCTGCGGCTATCACCGCCTGGGCGTCGGTGGCCATCAACAGACGCAGGACCGCCTTCTGGGCATGCACCCGGTTCTCGGCCTGATCGAAGACGATGGAGCGCGGATGCTCGACCGCCCCATCGGTGATCTCCTCATCGCGGTGCGCAGGCAGGCAATGCATGATGCGGGCGTCGGGTCTGGCCTGGGCGATCAGCGCTTCATTGATCTGGTAGCCCTGGAAGGCCCTCAGCCGCTCCTCCCGCTCCGCCTCCTGGCCCATGCTCGTCCAGACATCGGAATAGAGGACATGGGCCCCTGCCACCGCCGCTGCCGGATCGTGCAGCTGGAGCACCTGGGTGCCCCATGCCGAGGTGAACGAGGCGATGTCCTTGGCGCTGAAGGCATACTGCTTGGGGCAGGCGAGGACGAGCTGCGTACCGGCGAGGATGCATGCCCGGGCCAAGCTGCGGCAGACATTATTCGCATCGCCGACGAAGACCACGCGCAGACCGGCGACGGTGCCGAAATGCTCCTGGATGGTCAATAGATCAGCGAGCGCTTGGCATGGATGGCCCTCATCGGAGAGGCCATTGATCACCGGGACGGTCCCATGCCGTGCCAGATCGGTGACCGTCTGGTGCTGGAACACTCGCGCCATGATCCCCTGGACGTACCGGCTCAGCACGCGAGCGACGTCGCGCACCGGCTCGCGCACCCCCATGCCCACCTCCTCGCCGCGGATGTACAGCGACCGTCCACCGAGCTCGGCCATCGCCACCTCGAAGGACAGACGTGTGCGCAGACTCGGCTTCTCGAACAGCAGGGCGATGGTCTTGCCGCTCAAGGCATGTTCGGTGATGCCCTGGGCACGACGGCGCTTGAGGTAGGACGCGACCATGAGCAGATCGCTGAACGTTTCCGATGAGATGTCGTCGAGGCTGATGAAGTGCTTAAGCATGGGCGGCCTCCAGGCCGCTGGTCGTGGGGATGAGTGGAGATGGACAGGTCACGATGCGCGATCGCGATCGCTTTGCGCGCGCGGCTGGCTGAGGCGCAGTTCGGTGCCGATGCCCTCGGCGGTGAAGATCTCCAGCAGCAGCGCATGCGGCATGCCGGCATCGACGATGTGGATCTTCTGGACTCCAGCGTTCAACGCGGAAATGCAGCTTTCGACCTTCGGGATCATGCCATCCCTGATCGCGCCACGGGCGATCAGGTCGCGGACCATGCTGTCAGTTAGACTGGAGATGCGCGTGCTGGGGTCCTTGGGATCGGTGAGCACCCCCGGGACATTGCTGCAGAAGACCAGCTTCTCGGCCGACAGCCCGGTGGCGACCGCCAGGGCGATATCATCGGCATTGGTATTGAGCACTTCGCCATCGCTGGTGATCGACAACGGCGGCACCACCGGGATGAGGCCGCGGGTCGCATAGCGGACCAGCCGCTCGCGATCGAGGCCGATCGGCTGGCCGACGAAGCCGAGAGCCGGGTCGAGGATCTCGCCACGTACCACCAAGTGGGGCGGGCAGAGCTGGATCGCCGCGCCGCCGAGGTCGAAGAGGCGATCGTGCAGATGCTCATTGAGCCGCTCGACCTCGCGCTTCATGATCTCGATCGTAGCCGCGTCGGTGACGCGACGGCCGTTGACGAAGGCTGGCTTCAGGCCGGCCTGCTCCATCGCCCGCGTAATCGACTTGCCGCCGCCATGGACGAGGATGGGACGCACGCCGACCTGCTCCAGCCACACCAAGTCGGTGAGCAGGGAATCAAGGACCTCTGGCTTCTCGATCGCCTCGCCCCCCAGCTTGACCACCATGTACTGATGGTGGAAGCGCTTGAGGAATGGCAGGGCCTCTAGAAGCACCTTGGCTTTGCGCGTCGCCTCATCAACCACGCTACCTCCCCCTTCTTGAACCAGCGGTGGCAAAAGCAAGGCGGGGACTATAGGGGCCAGATGCGCTTGTCGAGTCTCTTTCTCACCGACGCGGTCACCCATCAGTGCGGCAGGGGCTGGAACAGCCAATGGTGCAGCCGCGGACCCCCATACAGCACCATCAGCGACCCGATCGCCAGATATGGACCAAAGGGGATCTCGCGGCTCTCCTTGAGCAGCCGCATGGGTACGCTGATGATGGTTCCGACCAGGGCTGCCGCGAAAAAGGCGTAGACCACCCCGATGGGACCGAGGAATGCCCCGATGGGGGCCAGGAACTTGACATCTCCGAAGCCCATGGCGTTGCGCTTGAAGGCCAAGGTCCCGAGCAGTCCGACCAGGTAGAGGGACAGCCAGCCGGCCATGCTGCCGCACAGCGACTGGGCCCCCTGCAGGGCCAGAAGACTCCACCAGGCTCCTGGCTTCGTCAGGACCACCAGGGTGACGGCAAGCAGACCGACGAGGGTACAGCCGCTGAACCACCACACGCCGATGCTCAGGCCACGCTGGTCCTCCGGCGTCCAGGGCTGCTCCCACGAGCTGTAGCGCCGGTAGATCCTTCCCGCTGCGACCAGCGACAGGGACAGCAGGGCAAGCACCCCGAAGCCGAGCTCCAGGAGGTTGGTCAGAAAGCGGCCAGGGGTGACATCGATAGCATGCGGAGCTGACTGCAGCGACTGCGGCGGCACCAGCCAATTGGCGAGCCAGCCGGCATCGCCGTAGGCGAGATTGGCCCCGGTCATCACCGCGAGCACCGGCGCTGCCAGCTGGAAGCTCTTGGTCAGCTCGTCCGGAATGATGAAATGCTCATAGTCGATCATCGCCGAGACCAGGAGATAGAAGGCGAGCGACAGCACGGCCGCCCCTGCGCACGCCCGGGCAGCGAGATCGGCAATCGGCGAACCGCCCCATGCCCAATGGAGCCACGGCGAGAGGACCTCATGATTGCCTCGATCGAAGACCCAGCACATGACCCCCACCGTCAGGGCCCCGGCCACCAGTTCCATGACTAGATATCGCACACTGAAACCAGCACCGCACCATCGACATCGTCCACCCAGGATCAGGTAGCTGATGATCGGCAGGTTATCATACCACTGCACCCGTGTCCCGCAGCTGTAGCACCGGCTCGGAGGCGTGACGATGCTCTCATTGCGCGGCAGACGATGGATGCAGACATTGAGGAACGAACCGATGAAGGCGCCGAAGATGAAAACGATCGACGGCACCATAGGACCTTGGTTGTCGCCGTAAGGGTGTAGCGGTCAATGCCATGGCGCTCCAGGTCAGCGGTGGTACATAGCGGGCCATGGACGACCTCCAGCGCCAGCATTGGCGCTTCGCCTGGCGCACTACCCGCTGGCAGCTGCCCCCTGACTACGATCGAGCACCGCTTCCGCGCGCTGACGGGGCCCGCTTCGCCCTGTCGGCCTGGAACCCCGGCTGCCGGCGCCTCCCCGGCCCGGTCAATCACGCCCGTCATGCGCTGCTCATGGCCGAACTGCGCGCCTACGGCCTGAGCCCCCTGCCGATGTCGGGTGGCGATGCGTCCACGGGCTGGCATGAGGATTTCTGGCTGATCTCCCATGTCCGCCAGCGCGATCTGCACCTGCTGAAGCGCTACGGACAGCTTGCCGGGCTGGTCGTCGATGGCTGTACCGGCCGCCTGCTCTGGGCAGACGGCGTGCTGGATGACGTTCCGACCACCCTCGCCTAGCGGCAGACGTCAGTTCGGGGATACGGTGATCCGGGCAAATCGAGGCTTCCCGGCGAGATCAGCGCGGATGGCGCAGCTCAGGCCCCGGACCCGGCAGGCCTCCGTGATCGCCGGACCTTGCTGCCACCCATGCTCAAGCCACAGGATGCCCTGCGGCAGGAGCAGGCGCCGCGCATCTGCGATGAGTTCGCGGATCAGGTTCAGGCCATCCGGACCACTGTAGAGCGCTTCCTGGGGCTCGAATGCCAGTTCCGGATCGCATTGCCCACGCTCAGTCTCGGCGATGTAGGGCAGGTTGGCGACCACTGCCGCATACCCTCCGGGCAAGGTGCTCGCGAGATGGCAGCGGATCCAGCGCACGGAGAGCCCCAGGCGTTGGCCATTTGCCGCTGCTATGGCGAGCGCCTGTTCGCTCGCGTCGCTCGCATCGACCTCATTGCCGGGGCGTGCCTGCTTGAGCGCCAAGGCGATCGCGCCTGAGCCAGTGCCGACGTCCAGCAGAGGGCCAGCGCCGTGGCTTTCAGCCAGGACTAGACCGACCAGTTCCTCGGTCTCCGGCCGAGGCACCAGGACACCTGGCCCCACAGTCAGGCGCAGGCCGCAGAAGTCCTGATTCCCGAGCACATAGGCCAGCGGCTCCCGCCGGCCCCTCCGCTGCACCAATGTCCGCAGCCGAACCACGTCTGCTTCCTCGACCGGCATGTCGAAGCGCGTATAGAGGTCGAGTCGCGTCAGCGCCAAGGCATCGGAGAAGAGCCATTCCGCTTCACGCCGGGCATTGTCGATACCGTGGCTCTTGAGGTAGTCGGCGCTGCGCTGCAGCAAGGACATGAGCGTAGGCAGCATCGCCGCGACCATAGCAGTGGGAGGCGAGCCGCAATCGCCCGCCTCCCTCCGGTTGTGACCGCCAGAGCCTCCCAGAGGCTCCATCGTTGACATGACGCCTATTTCCGCACGATGCGGCGCTCGTGGCTAATTGGGCTCCCATCGTCTAGTGGCCCAGGACAACGGATTCTCAGTCCGTGAACAGGGGTTCGACTCCCCTTGGGAGTACTATACAATTGTAAAACTATTCATAACAAATGGTTATGACTAGTTTTTTTGTTTTTTTGACACAAAAAAATTGTGTCCAGCCTGTGTCCAAAACAGACCCCGCCAGCCAATCCAAATCATGGGACAAATGGGCTTGGATCTCCAGTTAGTAGACGTGTGGATAGATCCATTCCAAATCATGGGACAGCCTCTAGTTTTAGCTCCATGAAGCCTAGACCGTACGTGTCCGGCCAAGCC
>PLEW01000033.1:0-5402 GCA_003136555.1 Planctomycetota bacterium
ATTTATGTGTCAGTACACTAGATCGGGCAGATTATCTTGATCAGCTCGTGACGATCTCCGATGTGTTCGAGCACCATGATCGGGTCGAGTTGCCGACACTTCTGCCGTTAAGCCTACAGAACCCTGGCTGGGAGATAATGTCGCAATACAAGGTTGCCATGCAAACGTGGGCATGGCGACCCTGCATGCATCAGATCAGCGGCATGGTTTTGCTCTCCTATCTCCGCAGAGAGCCGCTGCCTGCCGATCCATTCCGGTCAGGGAGTGTTTTCAACCCGATCATTCGGGACGGTGTGATGATCGGCGCCTACCGCGTTGGCCGCGATGGTCGAGATGATGGTGGCAATGTCGACACGGACTTCTGCGTTGGTCTCGGTCCACATGCTTTCGGGCGGCCGATTGCATCGAATCCGATGCCGGACCCCAATGACTAATGGATCACAGAATATGGTAAACGCTCAGGCGAAGCACTAGATGTTCAATAACAACGCATCGAACTACCGCATGGATTCCGCAACCTTGATCACTGAAAAGAGATCGCCGTTCTCCCTGCTCGGGAAAACGGCGATTTCAGGGGATGGTGGAGGCGGCGGGAATCGAACCCGCGTCCGAGTGTGTACGTGTAACGCGTCTACATGCGTAGGCAGTCTTTTATTCTCGTCCACGGCCAAGGCGGCTGCCAGCCCGAGCCATGGACCAGTCCGGCGGGTCTCGCTGACGGTAATCGGACGGCTCCGTCAGCCAGCCGATGAGTATTAATGGAGACGGGCGCCAGCATCGGCACTGAGCCCATCTCGTCTCACTGCTTCGTTTTAATTAAGCAGCGAGAGCGTACTCGACGTGATCGTCGGCACTTATTTTTTTGCGGGTTATTTACGTGGCCTCCCGCACCACGGCACGCAACAATCACCGTTGCACTCCCGTCTAAACCTGTTCGCCCCCACGATATCCGGTTGTCAAAGCTAGCTGTTCTCAGTATCGGGGGCGTGCGTGTGGAAGAAAGGGCGAAAGCCTCCCGCTGCTACTCGACTCGGCTGCGGCTCAGGAGGCGGCGAGCCGCAGGATGATTTGATAATGCTGCGGGGAGACCCCGATCACCGAGAGGCGCGAATTGCGGAACAGCAGCATGCTCGAGAGCTCCGGCACGCTGCGCAGGGCGTCCAAGGGCAGGAGTCGAGGGAAAGTCGAGACGTAGCGCACATCCACCATCGACCAGCGCGGGTTGTCAGGGCTGCTCTTGGGATCGAAGTAGTGCGACGAGGCATCCCAGCTGGTATGATCCGGGTAGGCTGCGCGCGCCACCTGGGCGATGCCGGCCACGCCGCTCGGGGTGGCGTTGGAATGGTAGAACAGCACCAGGTCGCCGACCGCCATGGTGCGAATGTTATTGCGGCTCTGGTAGTTCCGCATCCCATCCCAGGGCGCGACGCCTTGTCGGGCGAGATGGGCGATGCCGAAGGTGTCGGGCTCGCTCTTCATCAGCCAGTAGCGCTCACCCCGCTCCCCGGCCGGTGGCAGCTGCGCCGCAGCGCCAGCCGGGCGCGCCGGCGCTCTGGTCGCTGGTTGAGCGGTGCGTCGAGCCGGGTGGCGGGTGGGCATGGCGTGACGAGGGCTCAGATGGTGGTGGATCGCCGGCGAGCCGGCGGCGAACGGTCCAGCTCGGCCAGCAGCTCGTTGAAATCGAGGACGAACCAGTCGGCGTTCGCCTTCACCCGCTCACGGACCACGACACCGCCGAAGCCGATGAAGCCATCCGCGGGCGGTCGGGCCTCGAGATCGGTGGCGCCATCGCCGACCATGATCAGGGGCGCATAGCCGAAGCGCCGCTTGAGGTCGGTGATCGCCACGCCCTTGCCGCCGCTGCGCGCGGTCGGGGCGTCCAGATCGAAGCCGCAGTAATCACCATTGGCATCGAACAGCAGGGTGTTGGCGATCAGCTGGTTGCGCGGGATGCCCAGCTTCTTGATCACCGGCTCGGCCATCTGGGTGAAGCCGCCTGTAATCAGGTAGACCGCCACCCGACGGCGGCTGAGCGCATTGACCAGATCACCGATCCCCGGCGTCAGGCGCGGCGGGTGGGCGCGCAGGCAGTCGGCGACCATGCTCTTGCTCGGGCGGATGAGCTCGAGGCGCTGCCGTAGGGCATCCTGGAAGGGCACATGGCCGCCCATCGCCTGGCGCGTCATGGCGCTGACCTGGTCGCCCACCCCGGCATGCGCGGCGAGGACGTCGATCCCTTCATCCAGGCAGACGGTGCTGTCGATGTCGAAGCATACCGCCTGGGCGTTGCGCCACAGCGCGTGGATGTCGGGGGATGAGGGGGGGCAGGTCATCGAAGGCGCCCCTGGGCGCTGGGAGCGGGGGCGGCTTGGCTGGCTGGTGCACGGCGCCGCTGCCGCGACCTGTGCCCGGGCTCTGACATCAGTGGCATCATCAATCCTAACGGACCAGGTAGCCGAGGATGCGCGCCAGCTCGGCCTTCAGGTCCTGCCTGGTGACGATCAGATCCAGCTGGCCATGGGCGATGAGGAATTCGCTGGTCTGGAAGCCCTCGGGGAGCTCCTGTTTGATCGTCTCCTTGATCACGCGAGGACCAGTGAAGCCGATCAGCGCCTTGGGTTCGGCGATGATGACATCGCCGAGGCTGGCGAAGCTCGCCATCACCCCGGCCATGGTCGGGTTGGTGAGCACCGAGATGTAGGGCAGCTTGGCGGCGGCATGGCGGGCGAGGGCGGCGGAGGTCTTGGCCATCTGCATCAGCGAGAGCGCGCCCTCCTGCATGCGGGCCCCGCCCGAGGAGGAGATGATCAGCGCAGGGACCTTTGCGGCGGTGGAGCGTTCGATCATGCGCGTCAGCTTCTCGCCGACCACCGAGCCCATCGAGCCGCCATTGAAGCTGAAGTCCATCGCCCCCAGGCCGATGGCGATGCCCTCCAGGCTGCCGGTGCCGCAGATGACGGCATCCTTGAGCCCGGATTTCGCCTGCGACTGGATGATGCGTTCGAGGTAGGGCTTGGAGTCGACGAAGGAGAGCGGATCGGCGCTGGTGATGTCGGCATCGAATTCGAGCCAGGTGCCCTCGTCGATGATCGAGGCGACGCGATTGCGGGCGGCCATCGGGAAGTGGTGGTTGCATTCCGGGCAGGTATCCATGCGCTCCTCGACCAGGCGCTTGANNAGACCCACAGTCCATCCGGGATCTTCTTCGGGTCGCGTCCGGCTGCACCCCGGCGTAATCGGTCAAGAACCATGAGACCTCCGGTCCGAGACTGTACGACCCATCGGAGTGGCGCCAAGTCCTGGACCCGAGCGGGCGCATTGCTTTTGCCATGGCCGAACTAGGCTCGCCAGCGGAGGTTGCGCCCATGCGTTGTTTCGTCTCCTGCGCTGCAGTGCCAGTGGCCGCATTCCTGCTCGTGGTGGTATCGCCGATGCTCATCGCAGCCGATGGGGATCCGGCCGCGCCGGCCACCCAGGTCGCGCCGGAGACCGTCATCCACGCGACCATGGCGAAGAAGGGCAAGGTGCACTTCGGCCCCAGCCTCAATTCCAAGGAGGCCGCCATCCTCGATGCCGGCGCCGAAGTCGAGGTCCTGGGTGTCGCCAAGGGCCTGCCGGACTGGTTCGTGGTGCGCTTCCCGCGTTCAGGGACCGCCTGGGTGCACGCCAAGGTCCTCCAGCCGCTCGAAGACGGCAAGACCTTCCGGGTTACCGAGGACCGCGCCCGCGCCCGCGACGATGCGACGCTACGCAGCAACATCGTCGCCGAGCTGGCGAAGGGCGAGATCGTCGAGTCCAAGGGCAAGAAGATCGGCGACTGGCAGGCGGTCTATCCGCCAAGCGCGGTGGCCTATGTGCACAAGAGCGTGCTCAACCTGCCGGCCAATGTCGCCGCCGGCATTCAGAAGAATCAGGCGGTCGCCAACCAGAGCGAGGCCGCGTGGCTGGAGGCCAAGGCGATCTATGCGCGCTATAAGCAGGTCCTGGACCGCCAGAACTTCGATCTCGCTGCGACCCTCGACTGGAGCAACCTCCATCGCCTGCTGGCCCAGGTGGTCAAGGACCATACCGATGCCGCCACCCGCAACGAGGCCCAGGAGCTCGACAGCAAGATCGCCAAGGTGGTGCAGGCGGCCGAGAAGGTCCAGCGCGAGCATGGCCTGACCGCCACCCGCGAGATCCCCGGCGAGCCACCGATCGAGATGCCCAAGCCGGTCGCGGCGACCACGGTCGCCGCCACGACGCCGGCGGGCACGGCCGAACCCGCGGCCAAGCCGGTGGGCGACGCGCCTCCCGCCACGGTGGCGAAGGTCCCGGCGTCGGGCGATGCGCCGGCGAAGCCGGCCGATCCGGCGGCCAAGCCGGCCGGCGAGCCGGCCAGGGTCGATGCGGGCGATTTCAAGGCCGCAGCGGCGCAGGCGCCCAAGGCGCCTGCCAGCATCGAATATGCAGTCACTGGCCTGATCAATGAGCAGGCCAATGCCCAGCTCGGCACAAGCCACGTGATCATCGACCAGGAGGGCAAGGTGCGGGCCTTCCTCAAGGTCAAGCCCGGCTCGCCGCTGCAGCTGTCGGAGTTCTTCTGGAACAACGTCGGTGTAGTGGGCGAGATCCAGGAGGTCGATCCGGCCAAGACCGGTGGGGTGAAGACGCCCCTGGTCATCGTCGTAGACATCCGGCTCCTGCACTGACCCGGGCCATGGCCGTGCCAGCATTGCGCCTGCGCCGCATCCGCTGCAGCGCGGAGCCGCTGCCGTCCGCTGGGCGCAGCCCGCGCATTCGTCCGCCTGGCGCGTGCGCTGATGGCCGCCGGGGCGGGGAGGGCGCCTAGCATGGCGGGCGCTCCGGCACACGAGACGCCGATGATGCGGCAGTACCTCGAGGTCAAGGCGGGTCAGCCGGGATGCCTGCTGCTGATGCGCATGGGGGATTTCTTCGAGGCCTTCCTCGAGGATGCGGTCGAGCTCTCGCGCATCACCGGTNNATGGGAGCCGATCGCCATGGCGGGCGTGCCGCATCACAGCCTGCCCGGCTACCTGCCCAAGCTGCTCGCCGCCGGCAAGCGGGTGGCGATCATGGATCAGCTGGAGGATCCCAAGGAGGCGAAGGGCCTGGTGAAGCGCGGGCTGACCCGGGTGATCACCGCCGGGACGCTCATCGATGAGAGCGGGCTGGAGGCGACCGCGGCCAACTGGCTGGTGAGCCTCACGTCCCTCGACGGCCTGGTGGGGATCAGTGCGCTGGACGTCAGCACCGGGCGCTTCACCGTCGAGGAGGCCGAGGGGGGACGGCTGGCCCTCGCCCTGGCGCGTCTGCAGCCAGCCGAGCTGGTGCTGCCCGAGGAGGTGCGCCATGCCGGCGACACCCAGGAGCGGCTGGCCCGGCTGTTCGCGCCCCAGGCG
>PLEW01000033.1:5414-20952 GCA_003136555.1 Planctomycetota bacterium
GGCGGCGGCGGCGGCGGCATTGCGCTATGCCGAGAGCGCGACCAGCCCTGGAGCCGCCGAGCAGCTCACCGCGCTCGGCCACATCCGCACCATCACCCGGATGCACCAGTCCGAGCATCTGATCATCGATGCGACCTGCCGGCGCAACCTCGAGCTGCTGCGCAACAGCCGCGATGGCGGGCGCACCGGCACGGTGCTCGCGGCGGTCGACCGAACAGCCACCGCGCCGGGTGCCCGGCTGCTGGCCGACNNGCGGCGATCGCCGCGCGCCACGACGCCGTCGCCCATCTCCTGGCCAACGATCGCATCCGCGCCGATGTGCGCGAAGCGCTCGCTGAGGTCTACGACCTCGAACGGCTGCTCGCCCGGGTGGCGACCGGGCGGTGCTCGGCGCGCGATCTCGTGCATCTGGCGCGCTCCCTGGCCGCCGCCCTGCGGGTGCGCAGCGCCCTGGTGGCGGACGGGGATGCCGCCGCCCTGCCCGCCCTGCTGGCGTCGGCGTGCAGCGGGCTTCTGGGCGACCGCGTCCTGGCCGACGAGATCATCCGCGTGCTGGTCGATGATCCGCCCCTGGCCATCGGCGAAGGTGGCCTGGTGCGCAGCGGCATCGATGCCGATCTCGATCAGCTGCGCGGCATCAAGGACGAGGCCTCGGCCTGGCTGGCCGCCTACCAGAGCCGCGAGGCCGCGCAGTGCGGCTTGCCGAAGCTGAAGGTCGGCTACAACAAGGTGTTCGGCTACTACATCGAGATCAGCAAGGCGAATGGCGACAAGGTGCCGCCGCACTTCATCCGCAAGCAGACACTGGTCGGGGCGGAGCGCTACATCACCCCCGAGCTGAAGGAGTACGAGGACCGCGCCCTGGGGGCCGAGGACCGCATCCGCGCCGCCGAGATGGCGATCTTCACCCGCTTGCGCGAGCAGACCGAACGTTCAGGCCCAGCACTGCAGACATGCGCCGATGCGCTGTCGCTGTGCGATGTCACCGCCGCCCTCGCCGAAGTGGCGCGCAAGCGCGAATGGTGCAGGCCGGTGGTCGATGACGGATTCGAGCTCGAGCTGCTGGACTGCCGCCACCCGGTGGTCGAGGAGGTCATCGGCCGCGGCACCTTCGTCGCCAACGACACCAGCCTGGATGCCGCCAGCGCCGCGTGCGCCCAGGGCGGGAACGCCGGCTCGCCGAGCGCGCGCCTGGCGGTGATCACCGGGCCGAACATGGCTGGGAAATCGACCTACATCCGCCAGGTGGCCCTGGCGGTGGTACTCGCCCAGGCCGGCAGCTTCGTGCCGGCGCGCTCGGCGCGCATCGGCGTGGTGGATCGCGTCTTCACCCGCGTCGGGGCGGGTGATGAGCTGGCCCGCAACCTCTCGACCTTCATGGTCGAGATGGCCGAGACCGCGGCGATCCTCAACCATGCGACCCGGCGCAGCCTGGTCATCCTCGACGAGGTGGGGCGCGGCACCTCGACCTTCGACGGCGTCAGCCTGGCCTGGGCGATCACCGAGCATCTGCACGACCGCATCGGCTGCCGCTGCCTGTTCGCCACCCACTACCACGAGCTGGTCGACCTGGCCGCGGATCGGCCGGGCATCTGCAATCTCACGGTAGCCGTCGCCGAGCAGGACGACGACGTGGTATTCCTCCACCGCATCGTCCCCGGCGCCGCGACCAAGAGCTACGGCATCCATGTCGCCCGCCTGGCCGGCGTGCCCACTCCGGTGATCGCCCGGGCGCGCGAAGTGCTGGCGACCCTCGAGCAGCTGAATGTGAGCCTGACCGAGCGCGAACGCCCGGCGGTGCGGCAGCAGGAATCACCCGGCCGCCCGGCTCCCATCCAGCTCACCCTCTTCGCGGCGGCCGAGAGCGCCACCCTCCAGCGGCTCAAGTCCCTCTCGCTCGACGAGCTCAGCCCGCGCCAGGCGCTCGAGCTGCTCTACAGCCTGCAGGCCTCAGCGCGCAGCGAATAGGGGCGGTCGGCGCGGCTCCGTGCTCACGAGATCGGATCGGGAGGACAGCGGCGGCTGGAGATGCCCGGCCGCGGATGCCGTCACGTTCAGTTGCCGAAGCGGCTCTTGGGCGGATCGGCCTTGATCGCGTCGGTCTTGGTGTCGGTCTTGGTGTCGCCAGCGGCCTTGCCCGCGTCTGCGCTCTTGTCATCGGTCGAGACCGGGGCCTTGCCGGTGAGCGTGGTCAGCGTCTCGTCGGCCTTCTTCAGGCGATCCTGCTGCACCGGCAGGTCATCCTTGGCCTTGGCCACCGACGCCTGCAGCGCGGCCAGCTTCTTGGTCTCGGAGGCGACCAGGCGATCGGCGGCGTGCTGGTCCTCGGTGGCCTTCTCGTAGGCCGCGGTGGCGTCGGCGAGGTCCTTGGCCACCTGCTGCGCCGGGGTCTGCTGATTCTGCTGGTTGCGGCGGTTGCCGAAGCCGCCGCCGTTGTTGTTGGCGGGCTGCTGCGGCTGGTTGGCCAGGTCGGCCTGCTTCTTGTTGTCGGCGTCGATTCGCGTCTTGGCGGCATCGGCATCGCCCTTGGCCTTGGCCTGGTCGGCCTTGTCCTTGTCGAGCTTGTCGCTCAGCTCCTTGACCTTCTCGTCGCCATGGGCGAGGTAGAACTGGTCGTCCTTGATCGCCTGGGTCGCCTCGTCGTGCTCCTGGGTCGCGGCGTAGATCGCCTTGGCCTTCTCGGCCTCGGCCGGGGTCATGATCTTGCCCTGGTAGTCGACCAGTCCGGTCCTGGCCAGGTATTCATCCTCGCGCACCCAGGTGTCCTTCTCCTTGATGTAGCCCAGGTCGGAGAAGACCTTGAGGACGAGGGGATTGTCGCTGTCGATGTCATCCGCGCGCTGGGCGTTCTGGGCGGCTTCCTTGACCAGGCAGTGGTCGATGCTCCAGCGTGCCAGCGCCAGATGCCCTTCGAGGGTGTCCGGGGCGTTCTTGGCGCGTGCCAGGTACTGGTCGTGGAAGGATGGCACCTTCTCGCGCCGGGTGATCTGGTCCTTGGGGATGGTGACGTTGGCAGCCACCGCGGTGTGCCTGATCAGCACCTGGCGGCGGACCTCCAGGGTGGTGGTGGTCTCGCTGACCAGTTCGCCGACCACCACCTCGCCGGAGGCGAGGTGGACTTCTTCCTCGGCCTGCAGGCACCTACCGGCACCGAGGGCGAGGCTGGCCAGGCAGACGACCTGGGTACTCAGGCGGAAGAGGGGAAGTCGCATCGCGGGGTCCTCGGAGAAGTGCGCCAGGTGAGCGAGCGGTATGATGCTCTGAGCCAACAACCTTCTACGCAGTGTGCGTGGTGGCGTTGAGGATGATAGCGCCAAGTGACAGCGTCCCGACAGCAGGATCACTGGCCAGCCGCTGCCCACCCGCCTGGCCTCCCGGCTGACCGCGCGCATCATCGGCCCAGGGCACGTCGGCGCATCGGCTTACCCACATTCCAGGGGGGCCTCCAAGCACCCCGACCTCGATTGCCGTCAGGGCGCCCATGCGGGTCGGGGCTTGCGCCCTTGCGTATAGGGGATTGCACCTACCCTTGCGCGAGTTTTTACCGCCCCGGGGCTCTGGCCCCTCCCAGGTCCCCACAATGCCCAAACGCACCGACATCAGCAGCATCCTCATCATCGGATCGGGGCCGATCATCATCGGCCAAGCCTGTGAATTCGACTATTCTGGCACCCAGGCCTGCAAGGCCCTGCGCGAGGAGGGGTATCGCATCATCCTGGTGAACTCGAATCCGNNCCACCATCATGACCGATCCCGAGATGGCCGATGCCACCTATATCGAGCCGATCACCCCCGAATGCGTGCGCAAGATCATCGAACGCGAGCGTCCGGACGCGGTACTGCCCACCCTGGGCGGCCAGACCGCCCTGAACACCGCCATGGCCCTGTGGGAGAGCGGCACGCTGACGGAATTCGCCTGCGAGATGATCGGCGCGACCGCCGAGGTGATCCGCCGGGCGGAGAGCCGCGAGGAGTTCGCCGTCATCATCAAGAAGCTCGGGCTGGGGATGGCGCGGGCGGAGAAGGCCACCACCTGGGAAGAGGCGCAGGCGGTACGCAGCCGCATCGGGCTGCCCTGCATGATCAGGCCGTCCTTCACCATGGGCGGCAGCGGCGGCGGCCTGTGCACCACCGAGGAGCAGTTCGAGACCATCTGCAAGCGCGGACTGATGCTCAGCCGCACCAGCGAACTGTCGATCGAGCAGTCGCTCTACGGCTGGAAGGAGTTCGAGCTCGAGGTGATGCGCGACCGCAAGGACAACGTCGTCATCGTGTGCTCGATCGAGAACCTCGATCCGATGGGCATCCATACCGGCGACTCGATCACCGTGGCGCCCATCCAGACCCTCAGCGACCGCGAATACCAGCGCATGCGCGATGCCGCGCTGGCGATCATCCGCGCGGTCGGCGTCGAGACCGGCGGCAGCAACATCCAGTTCGCCNNAAGATCGCCGCCAAGCTCGCGGTCGGCTACGCCCTCGACGAGCTGCGCAACGACATCACCCGCGAGACGCCGGCCTGCTTCGAGCCGACCATCGATTACGTGGTCACCAAGGTGCCGCGCTTCGCCTTCGAGAAGTTCACCGAGGCCGACGACACACTCGGCTACCAGATGAAATCGGTCGGCGAGGTCATGGCCATCGGCCGCACCTTCCGGGAATCGCTGCAGAAGGCGCTGCGCGGCCTGGAGATCGGCGCCAACGGCCTGGGCCCGCGCAACAGCGAGGACGTCGCCGATGGCGCACGCAAGGCCGAGCTGCTCGCTCTCATCGCCCGGCCGACCTCGCATCGCCTGTTCCAGGTCCGCCTGGCGATGCTCGCCGGAGCGACGGTCGAGGAGATCGCCGGGGCCACCGGCATCGATCCGTGGTTCCTGCGCCATATAGCCGCCATCGTCGCCCACGAGCTCGCCCTGCGCGCCATGGGCTCGGATGTCGAGGACATCCCGCTGGAGGCCATGCGGGCAGCCAAATCCGACGGCTTCAGCGACCGCCAGCTGGCGGTGCTGTGGCGCTCCAGCGAGGCGGCGGTGCGCACCCGGCGCTGGCTGCTCGGGGTGCATCCGGTCTACAAGCTGGTCGATACCTGCGCCGCCGAGTTCGCCGCCTTCACCCCGTACTACTACTCGACCTACGAGCAGGAGTGCGAGGCGCCCACCAGCAGCGCGAAGAAGATCATGATCCTGGGAGGCGGGCCCAACCGCATCGGCCANNCCACGCCGCCTTCGCCCTGCGCGATGCCGGCTTCCAGGTCATCATGGTCAATTCCAACCCGGAGACCGTGTCGACCGACTACGACACCTCGGACTTCCTCTTCTTCGAACCGGTCACCACCGAGGATGTGCTCGAGATCGACCGGGTGATGAAGCCGCAGGGGGTGATCGTGCAGTTCGGCGGGCAGACGCCGCTGAACATCTCGCTCGACCTCGAGAAGGCCGGCGTGCCGATCATCGGCACCTCGCCGACCGACATCGATCGCGCCGGCGACCGCGAGCTGTTCAAGGGCATCCTCGACGAGATCGGCCTCAAGCAGCCGGTCAACGGCATCGCCCGCACCTATGACGAGGCGATCCGCGAAGCGGCGCGCATCGGCCTACCGCTGGTGGTGCGCCCGAGCTTCGTGCTCGGCGGGCGCGCCATGGAGATCGTCTACAGCCAGGCGGAGCTCGGCGGCTTCGTGCGTGCCGCGATCGAGGCCAGCCGTCATGCGCACAAGGCGGACGCCCCGATCCTGCTCGACAAGTACCTCGAGAATGCCGTCGAAGTCGATGTCGACGCAGTCGCCGATGCCACCGACGTGATGGTCGGCGGCATCCTGGAGCATATTGAGGAGGCGGGAGTGCATTCCGGGGACGCCTCGTGCGTCATCCCGAGCTACTCGCTCTCCGACCGCCTGCTGGCGCAGATGCGCGACATGACCGCGGCCCTGGCGCGGCACCTGAACGTGCGCGGCCTGATGAACGTCCAGTTCGCCATCCGCCATGAGGAGGTCTACCTCATCGAGGTCAATCCGCGCGCCTCCCGCACCGTGCCGTTCGTCAGCAAGGCCACCGGGCTGCCGCTGGCCAAGATCGCCGCCCTGGTGCAGGCCGGCCGCACCCTGCGCGAGCTCGGCGTGCTGACCAAGGAGGTGGCGGCGCGCAGCATCCCAGAGCACTTCTGCGTCAAGGAATCGGTGCTGCCGTTCAACAAGTTCCCCGGGGTGGATACCGTGCTCGGCCCGGAGATGAAATCGACCGGCGAGGTGATGGGCATCGCCCCGACCTTCGGCGAGGCCTTCTTCAAGTCGCAGCTCGGCGCGGGCCAGGCGCTCAAGCTCGCCGGCAAGGTGTTCATCAGCGTGCGCGACAACGACAAGCGGCTGATGATCCCGCTCGCCCAGCAGATCGCCGACCTCGGCTACCAGATCTGCTCGACCCGCGGCACCGGCCAGGTGCTGCAGCGCAATGGCATCAAGGTCGAGATCCTCAGCAAGGTCCAGGATGGCGGCAACACCGTGCTCAACCACCTGCGGCATCTGGCATTCGTGATCAACACCCCCAACGCCAAGGGCGGGCGCAGCGACGAAGGCAAGATCCGCTCCGCCTGCGCGGTATCGAACACCCCGTACTTCACCACCCTCAATAGCGTCGGCGCCCTGGTCTCCTCGCTACGGCAGGTCAAGCGCGCCGGCTACCAGGTGCGCAGCCTGCAGGAGCTGCTGCCGGAACGCGGCGTCTGGCGGCCGCTCGATGCCTCCGCGGTGGCCGATGCGCTAGCGAATGCCGCGGCTGATGCGGCGAAGGCCTAGGCCGGTGCTGCGCCGGCCAGGGGTCGAGGCGGCCTGGGCGGCATGAACGGCGCGCTCTCGCTCCTGCTGCTGGTGCTCTCACCGCTGGTCCTGGGTCTCATCCTCGGACTGCTGCAGTGGGCGGTCTACCGCGCGCTCGTGCGCGCCGGCCGCATACCGGGCACGAGCGTGCCCTTCTTCCCGGTGCTGTGCCTGCGGGGGATGGTGGTGGTGGTCGCCATCGGCGCCCTGCTGGCGATCATCCAGAGCCTCAGCTCCGGCTGATCGGCTGCCGGACGCGCGCGGGCGCGCCAGCATGGGCGCGCCAGGCGCGGCCGTCCGCGGCGGCGGGCTCGGTCTATCTGGGCACGTCGGTGCGGAACGGCACGGCCGGCAGACCGGCCTTATTGTAGAGGTTGCACAGCGGGTTGTTGGCCCAGGCATAGCGCACCGCGACCGGCTTGCCGACCTGGGGCGAGCTGACCACCACGGTGTCGCCGTCGATGCGCGCCTCGGCCCAGACGAAGTGCTTGTCCGCGCCGGCGATGCTGAAGCCGACCAGCTTGTCGGCCGGCTTGCCCTCGTAGTCGCGCGCCACCAGACCGCCACCGAGGTGGTCGAAGGTGATGCGCATGGCGGCGTCCTCGACCGTGCAGGATTTGTACCATGGCCCCTGGAATTCGATGTGCTGGCCGTAGTCCTGGGCCAGGGCATTGAGCGCCAGGCGGCGGCCGACCTCCTGCTTGTTCTTGGGATGGATGTCCTTGGCGTCGCCGATGTCGATGGCCAGCGCCAGGCCGCTGTGCGGCAGCGTCTTGGCGGTCAGCATCTGCGCCTCGCGCAGGGTGGCCCAGGGCGGATCGCTCGGCTCGGCCTCGACGCCCATGAAGTTGGCCAGGCTGACGATGTAGAAGGGGAAGTCGCCGACACCGAAGCGGGTGCGCCAGTCGGTGATCATGGTCGGCAGCAGCCGGCGGTACTGCATGCCGCGATCGCCGTTCGATTCGCCCTGGTACCAGATGGCGCCCTTGATCGCATAGGGGACCAGGTTGGCGATCATGCCGTTGTACAGCACGGTGACGACGTTGGGGTTGTTGGTCGAGGCCTGGGGCAGCGCGGTGGTCTTGGCCAGCGGGGTCGAATCCTGGTATTTCCAAGGCCCGACCAGGGAGATCGGCGGCTGGCCCTCGCAATCGAGGTGCATCTGCTCCGGCTTGCCGTAGATCCCGCCATCGCCGCCGGTATCGAGCACGCGCACGGCGATGACGTTCTTGCCCGGCTTGAGCAGGCGCGAGGGGATCTTGTAATCCCGCTGATCGGTCCACAGGTCGCGGCCGCCGACCTTGGTGCCGTTGACCCAGGTGGTGTCCATGTCGTCGACCGGTCCGAGGTGGAGCATGACGTCCTTGTTGGCCCAGGCCTCGGGCAGGTCGAATTCGCGGCGGAACCATACGATGCCGTCGAAGTCGGGCAGTCCGGCCCGTTCCCAGTTGATCGGCAGCTGCATGGTCTTCCAGGCGCTGCTGTCGAAGCCTTGCGCCTCCCAGCCGCTCGCCGTGCCGGGGTCGTTCTTGGCGTACCACGCCGCCATCTGCTGCTCATGGTCGGTGGTGCCCTTCTTGAGCTCCTTGGTGCTCTGCTCGAAGCCCTCGACCGCGGCGCGGAAGTCATCCATGGTCTTGAGCGCCTCGGCGCTGGTCCACGCCTCGGCGATGGTCCCGCCCCAGGAGGTATGGATCAGGCCGATGGGGATCTTCACCTCGCGCACCAGGTCGCGGCCGAAGAAGTAGCCGACCGCGCTGAAGCCGTTCCAGCCCCCGTTCGCCACGCTCTCGGGGGTGCAGGCCTGCCAATGCCCGGTGACCTGGGTCTGGGGTTCGGAGGCGATCAGCTTGGGCACGGTGAAGAGGCGCAGCTGGGGGTAGTTCGCCTGCGCGATCTCCTCCTTGGCATTGGTGACGTTGCCGATCCCCATCTCCATGTTGGACTGCCCGGAGCATATCCACACATCGCCGAAGAGCACCTCCTTGAAGGTCACCGACTGCGGACCGCTGACGGTCAGGGTGTGGGGTCCGCCGGCCGGGTGGGCGGCGATGGTGGCCTGCCAGCGGCCCTGGCCGTCGGCGACCGCCTTGCTGGCGACCTCATCGAGGCTGACCGTGACCTCCTTGCCCGCCTCGGTCCAACCCCACACCGGCACCGCGATGTCGCGCTGCAGCACCATGTTGTCGCTGAACAGGTGGTGGACGAACGGCCGATCCGGGTCGGCGGCCTGGAGCACCCCGGCGCAGATCAAGAGGAGGACGAGGATCAGAGGCTTGGTCATGACGGATCCTTGGGACGATCGCAGCTGAGGGGACGTGGTACAGCGGGCAACTGCGACTGTTGCCTCCGGGCATCGCCCGGAGCTGGTGCTATAGGGGGGATGCATGCATCAGAGTGCAACCACAGCATCGATCTCGACGAGGCCGCCCTTGGGCAGGGCCGCGACCTGGACGGTCGCACGGGCCGGGTAGGGCGATTCGAAGAAGGTCTGGTAGACCTGGTTGACCGCCTGGAAATCGGCGAGATCGATCAGGTAGACGGTCAGGCGCAAGGCCTTGGTCAGGGATGTGCCGGCCTCGCGGCAGATCGCCTCGAGGTTGAGGAGCGCCTGGCGTGCCTGGGCGACGGACGTATCGCCCAGCTGCCCGTTGGCGGGGTTGAGCCCCAGCTGTCCCGAGCACCACAGCAGCTCGCCATGGCGGACGGCCTGGCTGTAGGGGCCGATGGCCCCCGGAGCATCGGGGGTATTGACGGTCGTGCGCATGGCGGGGCAGTGTGGGGTCTCGGCCGGGAAAGGGAAGAATAGGCCAGGGGGCGCGCCCGCAGGTGTCGTGGGCACGTGCCCGGCGCGGAAACGTGGCTGGCAAACCAGATGCATGTCCGCGTGCTTGCGCTAGCATCCGCGCTCCTGCGAGACGGTACGTGAGCAAGATCGGTCCCAACGACGAATGCTGGTGCGGCAGCGGCAAGAAGTACAAGCGCTGCCATCAGAGCCGCGATCTGCTCAAGGAGCTGCGCACGGAATCCCTCTCGCCGATCGCGCGCATGGCCAGCAACCCGCGCCAGGTACGGCCTGGCGCGCTCTCGCCCATGCGCGCCGTACCGCCCCACATCGTGCGCCCGGACTACGCCCTCACCGGCAAGCCGCAGGCGGCCCGCCAGAAGACGGTGATCAAGTCCGCCGATCAGATCGAGCGCATGCGCTCGGCCTGCCGCGCGGCGCGCCGGGTGCTCGAGATCGCCAAGGCGGCCGTGCGTCCCGGCATCACCACCGACGCCATCGACGCCATCACCCACCAGGCCTACATCGACCTGGGCGGCTATCCCTCGACGCTCAACTACCACGGCTATCCCAAGTCCCTGTGCACCTCGGTCAATGAGGTGATCTGCCACGGCATCCCCGATTCGCGCCCCTTGGAGGAGGGCGATATCGTCAACCTCGACATCACCATCTTCATCGATGGCATGCATGGCGACCTCTCCGAGACCGTGCTGGTCGGCGAGGTCGACGAGGAGTCCAGGCGCCTGGTGCGGGTGACCCACGAATGCATGATGCGCGGCATCGCCAGCGTCAATCCCGGGGCGATGATCCGCGACATCGGCCGGGGCATCCAGACGGTCGCCGAGCGCGAAGGCTTCGGCGTGGTCAAGGCCTTCGTCGGCCACGGCATCGGCGAGCAGTTCCACATGGACCCGCAGGTGCCGCACTACTACGACCGCTCGCAGACCACCGAGATGGTGCCCAACATGGTCTTCACCATCGAGCCGATGATCAACCAGGGCGACTACCGGCATGTGATGTGGGATGACCGCTGGACCGCGGTCACGCTCGACCTCAAGCGCAGCGCCCAGTTCGAGCATACCATCCTGGTCACCGAGCGCGGCGTCGAGATCCTCACCCTGCCCGACGGGGTCGCACAGCCGTTCGCGCATTAGCAGGTCGGCAGCGGTCGCCCTTGACCCTGCCCCGGCGGCGTGACGATGCCGGCATGACCACTCCGCCTGACCACGATGCCTTCGTCGAATCGCTCCAGGAGGAGCTGCGCGCCCAGCTGATGGCGCTCAACGACTGCCACCATCCGGTCTATCCCTCCAGCCCCGGCCGGCTGGCCGAGCTCGAGACCCGCGTCGAGGAGCTGCGTTCCTCGATCGAGGCGCGCCGGCTGCTGCTGCGCACGCCGCCGGCCGCGGCAGCGGCAGGAGAGCGGGCCCGCTAGGCGGCACGCACCGATGCTCGATGAGGACCAGCTCATCCGCTCGCTGCGCGCCCGTGTGCGCGATCCCGAGGGGGTGCTGGGCATCGGCGACGACTGCTGCATCTGGAGCCCGGCCGGTCCCACCTGCCTGAGCACCGACACGGTGGTCGAGGAACGCCATTTCCTCCCCGCCGACGACCCCCGCCTGGTGGGGCGCAAGGCCGCCGGCGCCGCGCTCTCCGATCTCGCCGCCATGGGCGCCCGCCCGGTCGGTGCGGTGGTGGCGCTGACCTGCCCGGCGCGCTGGGATGCCGAGGCGCTGGTGGATGGCATCATCACCGAGCTCGACCGCCACGGCTGTCCGCTGCTGGGCGGCGATACCACCGGTGGGGGGATGCTGGTGATCACCGTGACGGTGTGGGGGGAGGCGGTCGCCTCGGCCCACGGAACGCCACGCCTGCTGCGCCGTTCCGGCGCGCATCCGGGCGATCTGCTGGTGGTGACCGGCCCATTGGGCGGCAGCCTGCGCTCAGGCCGCCATCTGCGCGTCGAACCGCGGCTCGCCGAGGGGCAATGGCTCGCCGGCCACCCGGCCGTGCATGCGCTGATGGACCTCAGCGACGGTTTGGCAGGCGATGCTCCCAAGCTGGCCGCCGCGAGCGGCTGCGGCTGCATCCTGCTGCCGTCCCAGGTCCCGGTGCATGATGACGTGCCGTTAATGAGCGATCAGGTATCCGCCGCGATGTGCGATGGCGAGGATTTCGAACTGCTTGCGGCGGTGGCTCCGGAGATGTGGCCGATCCTCCAGCTCGCCTGGCCCTTCCCCCGCCCGCTGATGGCGGTCGGCTGGCTGATTGAGCAGCCCGGCGCCTTCGTCGAGGATGCCCAGGGCAGGCTGGTGACCATGCCCTGGCGCGGCTTCGTCCACACCGGCTAGGGCGCTGCCCGCGCCACCCGCGCTCAGGCGAGGATCTTGGCCACCACCGTGCCCTTGACGTCGGTGAGGCGGTAGTCGCGGCCCTGAAAGCGGAAGGTCAGCCGGGTGTGGTCGATGCCGAGCTGGTGCAGCATGGTGGCATGGATGTCATGGGCCTCGATGACGTCCTCGACGGCGTTGTAGCCGAGCTCATCGGTCGCGCCGATGGTGATGCCGGGCTTGATCCCGCCGCCGGCCATCCACATCGAGAAGCCCTTGATATGGTGGTCGCGCCCGTCGCCCTGGGCCATCGGGGTGCGGCCGAATTCGCCGCCCCACACCACCAGGGTGTCCTCGAGCATGCCGCGCGCCTTGAGATCCTTGACCAGCGCCGCACCGCCCTGATCGGTCAGCCGCGAGGTCTCGGCGATGCCGTTCTTGATCCCGCCATGGTGATCCCAGCCGCGATGGTAGACCTGGATGAAGCGCACCCCGCGCTCGGCCAGCCGGCGGGCGAGCAGGCAGTTGGCGGCGAAGCTGCCGTCGGCGCCCTTGGTCCCGTACAGCTCCAGCACATGCGCCGGCTCCTTGGAGAGATCCATCAGATCAGGCACGCTGCTCTGCATCTTGAAGGCCATCTCGTACTGGCTGTTGCGCGTGCTGATCTCGGGATCGTCGACCACCTCGCCATGCAGGTGGTTGAGCGCCAGCACGCTGTCCAGCACATCGCGCTGGCCGGCAGGGGAGACCCCCTCCGGACGGCTGACGTAGAGCACGGCATCGCCCTTGGACTGGAACAGCACGCCCTGGAAGCGGCTGGGCAGGAAGCCGGCCGACCATTGGCGCGCCGAGATCGGCTGGCCCTGGCCGCCGCCGAAGGAGGTCAGCACGACGAAGCCGGGCAGGTTGTCGCATTCGCTCCCGAGCGCGTAGTTCACCCACGCGCCCATGCTCGGCCGGCCGGAGATCGAGGAGCCGCTGTTGAAGAAGGTCTGCGCCGGATCATGGTTGATCGGCTCGGTGGTCAGCGAGTGCATGATGCAGATGTCGTCGGCGATGCTGCCGGTGTGGGGCAGCAGTTCGCTGATCTCCTGGCCGGACTGGCCGAAGCGCTTGAAGCCGACCTGGGGGCCGAAGATCTTCAGCGCCTGCCCCTGCAGCTGGGCAATCGGCTTGCCCTTGGTGAAGGATTCCGGCATCGGCTGGCCATGCAGTTCGGTGAGCTTGGGCTTGTGGTCGAAGGTCTCCAGATGCGATGGCCCACCGCTCATGAACAGGTAGATGACGCGTTTGGCCTTGGCCGGCAGATGCAGGGGATGCACCACCCCCGGCCAGCGGTCAGCTGCAGGCTCGCTCGTCCAGGCCCGCCCCCATGCGGCGCTGCCCAGGGTCAGTGCGCCGACGCTGCAGGCGGTGCGGCCGAGCAGGTTGCGGCGGGTCAGGGCATCCGGATGGCTGGTCATGGGCGCTTCCTCGGCGGACTGTCGGTCAGTAGCGGGTGATGGTCTCATGCAGATTGAGGATGGCGCGCGCCACCGCGGTCCAGGCGGCGACCTCCACCACCGGCAGGTCGGTCGATGGGCTGGCCATGCCGATGGCCATCAGCTTGGCGCTGGCGGCCTGGTCTGCGGCTGCGCTGGTGCGGCTGCGCTCGAGCAGCCCGGAGAGCACCGCCAGCTCGGCCGGGGTGGCGGTGCGGATCAGCGCCATGCGCATCGCCCAGGCGAGCCGGTGCTGGTCGTCGGCGCCGCCATCATGCAGGATGCGCCCAGCGAATACCCGCGCCGCCTCGACATAGGTCGGATCGTTGAGCAGCACCAGGGCCTGCTGCGGGGTGTTGGAGCGCAGGCGGTCGGCGATGCACTCCTCGCGCGGCGGCGCGTCGAAGGCCAGCAGGCTGGGCTGCAGGAAGGTGCGCTGCCACCAGGTGTACAGCCCGCGGCGATAGGCATCAGGGCCCTTGTCGTGCGCCCATTCGCGTTCCGGGAAGTTGAGGTACTGCCAGTAGCCGGCCGGCTGGTAGGGCTTGACGCTGGGCCCGCCCAGGCGGTCGACCAGCAGACCGCTGATCATCAGCGCGTTGTCACGCACCATCTCCGCCTCGAGGCGGAAGCTCGCCTGGTGCGACAGCAGCCGGTCGAAGGGGTCCTTCTCCGCCAGCAGGGCGCGGCTATCGACGGGCGGCGTCGAGCTGAGGCGGTAGGCATGCGACATCACCAGCTCCTTCATCAGGGCCTTGATGTCCCAGCCCTGGCTGCGGAATCGCCGGGCGAGGTAGTCGAGCAGTTCGGGATGGACCGGCCATTCGCCCTGGGTGCCGAGATCGTCGACCGATTTGCTGATGCCGGTGCCGAAGCACAGCTTCCACAGGCGGTTGACCAGCACCCGGGCGGTCAGCGGGTTGTCCTCCGCCACCAGCCAGCGGGCGAGGTCGAGTCGGGTGGCGCGCGCCGGGCTGTCGATCTGGCGCAGGAAGTGCGGCACGCCGGGCTCGACCACCACCCCTGACTCGTCCTGCCAGTTGCCGCGCGCCAGCACGCGCACCGTTCTCGGCTCGGCGGCAGTGGTGACCAGGCAGCGCCGCAGGCTGGCGGTCAGCTCGGCCTGGGCCTTCTGCAGCGGCTCGAGGGCACGGCGCGTGTCCGCCAGCGCCGGGCTGATGGAGTGGTAGTAGGTGGTGATCTCCTGGCGCTGCTGCGGGCTGCGCTTGGGCTCGCTGATCGCGAGGGCATCGAGCACCGCCTTGGGCATCGCCTGCTCCTTTGCCGGTTCGCGCTCGCCGGTCGCCTCCAGGCGCAGGTGGCCGATCAGGTGCTGGGCATGGACGGTGGCGAAGGTCAAGGTCACGCGCAGGCTCGCGCCGGCGGTCAGGTCGAGGCCGTCGCAGGCGAAGATCGCCCAGTGCGGCTTGCCGACCTCGGGCAGGATCGCCCAGCCGGTGTCGTCCTTGCCGTCGATGGCATTGGCTATCGGCCAGTCCTTCTGCGCATGGTCGGCGTAGGCGGCGCGCAGCGTCAGCGGCTTTGCCGTGCCGCGGGTGACCACCGCCAGGGCGCACTCGCTCAGCACGAAATTGCCGTTGCCGGCTGTGCCCGGACCCTTGGCGGGCAGGCTCGGGTCGGGCAGCACATGCAGGCGCACGGCGGTGAGGTGGGCCAGGCTGGTGGTGCCGGTGATGGTGTAGACCTCCTTGTCGGCCGGCTTGCTCGCCAGCACGCTGCCATCGCCCTGGATCTGCAGCTGCGTGCCGTGCTCGGCGGTGGCGGTGCTGATGGCGACCGGCGACCAGGTGGTGGTCGTGCCGAGACCGGCCTGCCAGGTGCGCTGCTCGGCGATCAGGGCGGGGGTCTCGGCCGCCAGGGTGGCGGCGAGCGGGCGGATCTGAGCATCCAGGCGGTCCAGCTCGGCGGACTGCTCCGGGGTCGGCACCGGCATGCCATCCTCGCGTCTGCCGATGGCGGCTTCCTTGACGTCGGCGAAGAAGGCGGCGAGGCGGTAGAAGTCCTTGGTCGCGAACGGGTCGAACTTGTGGTCGTGGCATTCGCAGCAGCCCATCGTCGAGCCTAGCCAGGCGACGCTGAGGTTGCGCACGCGATCGGCGGAGTTCTTGGCA